>JAVBXV010000161.1 GCA_030824405.1 Anaerolineales bacterium
GATTGCATTCAAGACTATCCAACCGACCATGCGCATCAAACTGGACGGGAGGATCTGCCCATAGTACTTGAGTATTTCCTTCGCTGACAATTTGACCGGGTCGCGCGGATAATCAAGTTGTTCCATATACCTTCCGCTGAACATTTGAATGTAGGCAATCTCGATATTGGAAAGTATTTCCCGATATCGCCCGATTGGTTTTTGCGAAATTTTTCCTGGCTCGATCTTTCCGAAGGAACTGTTTCCTCCGCTGTTGGCATGGTCACTTGCGCCGCTCATGGTCAGCATCTCGGGAGTGTAGTCTTCACCGATAAAGGCACACACATCTTTCATGGTTCCTTCGGGGTTACTGGCGAGATCTTCAAAACGGATGATCTTGTAACGGTCAGGATAGCGTTTTTGGTTGTCGAGTGCTTTGCTCATCGAGAATAGCCAGCGGCCAGTTGCGCCGCCGAGACGCGGCACATCCCGTCCATGGCGTTTGCGGACAGAGGCGTAGCGGTCACGCGGGTCGCGGGTGATGTGTAAAATTTTGGCATTCGGGAATTCTGTGAAAACGCGGTCTACATAATGTTCGGTGTGCAGAGATTTATCTCCCCAGCGGGTCTTGCCCAGGCTTTCTGCATGGTGCTGGTGGAACAGGGAGAATAACCTTCCATATGTCGGCGGCTCCAACTTGAACTCGCTGCGGATGCGCCTCGCATCTGGTTTTAGGAAATTTTGGATTCGGTTATACCTGAGCATTTCACTGAAACAGTGGTCAAAGTTTTCACTCTGTTCAAGATCGCCATAGCGGTTATGGAAATAACGCCACATGTTTGTGCGCCGCACCATCGAAATATTTGGATGAGAAGCAAGCAATGCAAATAATAAAGTCGTGCCGCTGCGGTCGGGGCCTGCAATAAAAATGGGGTTGTTGATCATTGGTCTCTCCTTGCCTTCCTTGTGGATAACAAGAGCAACGTGTGCGTTCATGTCCCCCCCCGATATTGGAAACCTTGTCTGCGACTCACCTGAATGGTTTGATCTCACTGATAAATAGTGCAAGATGTTCCTGGGCTTGTTTTTGCGCGCCAAAGTAGATTTCAACTCGATGGCGGGCAGCTCTTCCCATTCGAAAAGCCGCGTATGGATTCAAAAGCAATGTCAATAGTGCGCGCTCTAATTCTTCTGCGTTGCCTGGGGGGACGAGCAAACCAGTTTCACCGTGTACCATTACCTGGCTTGTGCCTGAAACCCGTGTTGCAATGATTGGAAGCCCGCTTGCCATGGCTTCGATCAATGCCATGGGCAGCCCCTCCCAAAGTGACGGCAGGATGAAATAGTCACTGGCGGCTAGTAATTGAGGAATGTCATTTCGGCTGCCAAGAAAATGCACATGATTTTTCAGATGCAGTTTTTCGGTATGAGTTTGAAGCGCTGTTCGTAACTCTCCATCTCCTGCAAATAGAATCCTCAGATCTGGAAATTTCTTCACGAGTGAATGCAGTGCGTCCAGAAGAAAGCGGTGTCCTTTTTGCTCCTTAAGAGTTGCTACAACCAATGCAACTTTGTGATGATTATCCAGTCCCAATGTGCGGCGCACAGAGATCCGCGCGGAATGGTCATCGTAGCGGTTGACATCCACGCTGTTGCAAATGGAAACAATTCTTTTTTCTGGTATGCCGGGCAGAGTCTTAAGGATCGAACTCTTCACGTCTTCAGAAACTGCGATTAACTTGTTTACCCAGCGCGCGCTCAATTGATACAGTGTGTGGTGTCCCCAACGCTTTGGCTTGAACAACCATTTTTGACTGGCAAGGTGTTCCTCGCGCAGATCGAAGCGGGCATTGTGGAAGGTCCAGAAGATGCGCACGTCAGACGCGAACCGCAGGCTGAGTATCAGAAAATCCAGACTGCGCAACAGATGGGTCTGTATGATATCCACGTTATATTTTTTGATCAGTTCAAGTAATGCGCGGCGGGTTTGCAGCATGTAGCGGATATATTGTGGGATGGCGGTCACGCTGTGTTGACGTGACGGTAGGATCTCAACTGGAATGCCCAAACCTTCAAGGTCTGCGCGTACGGGGCCATCCTTGAAAGTGACCACGATGGGTTGGCAGCCAACCTTGCGCAGATTCTCCGCTAACGTGCGGACAACTTCCTGGGCGCCGCCGATCTCAAGGTTGCTGATAACTTGCATTACGCAGAGGAGTCCGCCTTTCATTTTTTCTGCCCCTTCCTGAACCGCAGCTCTACCATGTTTAGTGGATTGTCACTCAACCACATGGATTGATCGACTGCATCACGTGCCAGTGAAAGTTTATGCGCGGGTCCGTTGGTCTCGAAGTATGAACTCCAATACTGTACGGCCTTCGCCAATTTGTAATATTTCCAAACCAGTGGGAACGATTGCCATTCTTCGTCGCCGATCGGGAATTCATGCTGGTATGCTGTCAGGAGTTCTACTGCCGAGTCCATGTCGTACTCTCCTTTTCGGTTGCGCAGTTTGGAGACACATGAGACCAAATCGCTCAGCCGCCATTCGAGGCGGGCTAACTCAAAATCCATGGGGGTGGCGTGGTCAGCGCCTTGAAAGATGATGTTGTGCAGGCCAAAATCTCCATGGATGATGGTGCGCGGCAGGTAGACATCCTTTAAAATTGTTGACAGGTCGTTGATTTCATACAGTATTTTTTCAGAGTGAGCGATAAGCCATTTTGCGTTGGGGTCACTCAAAGGTTGGGTGCGTTCCTTGAATTCAGAGATTTTTTGAATATGCCATTTGACATCTCGAAGACGTTCTCCCTCACGAGAAATAAAGCCAAGGTGATGATTGCCTTTGGGGGAAAAGCCCAGCAGGTGCCGATGCAATTTTGCCAGTGTCTGCCCGGCGGTTCGCATTAACTTCATGCGGTGCGGACGGAAAAGAAATGTCGATGAGTAATTCACACCTTTGACAAATTCGAACATGCAGTAATTTTGTCCGCCGAGGTTCACGCATGTTTCGCCAGTTATTGTGGAAAGTAGGCGCGGAGCGGGAGAATTCATTTCAGCCAGATATTGCAAAATGGAATGTTCGTAAGCGATGGTGTCTGTGAGCCAGTCGCTGCGATAAAGTTTGAGCACTTTGCGCCCTTCATTAGTGCGGACGATCAAGTTGTGGTTGCGCCGCGCATTGGGCATGTTCTGCGAGGGAGCAGCCAGGTTCAGCCCGTATTGAACGAGCACAGCATGTACAGTTTGCGGCTCAATATCTGCCGGGCGCAGGCGTGAGTTAATGTGCGCTGTCAGACGGGCAGGGCGGGGAATAAAGATAGTGTTGAGTTGAGTACTTGTGCGCATGAGATTTCAGGTATTGATTGACGTGAAAATATTGTGGATGGCTGGTTGATATAAATCTGTCAGTTTTTGCTGTAGTTGCTGAGCCGTTTCAGCAGGGGATTGGTTTTCGTTTTGAATTTGAATTACAGGACAATCTTTCGTGTAAGCATTATCCAAAACAAGGTCGACTACAGCGTGGGCGTTGGTCATAAAACGGGAAACAGTTTCTTCGTCACGATCTTTGAAACGATCCCAAATGCCGCGGCTATGTACGCGTTCGATGCAGGTTTCAAGAGATGCCCACGGGGCGATAATTAAATCGGGAACAGGAATCAGGCTCAAGTACGATCGGATGCGTTCTTCGTCCAGCGGTTCAATTTCTGAAGCGAAAAGCTGCACGACCCGATGGATGAAGCCTTCGTCAAAGATCAACACATCATCTGCCTCGGTGTACTCTTTCAAGAAGTGATACTGACCGCTGAGATTAATGAACCAGCGCAAAACGTGCTGCCGATCTGCTTGTGAAATGGGACGTGTGTTTTGGAAGCGAAGCACCAAATCAATCAATTCCTTATTTTCACTGCGGAATGTTGCTTGGCGTATTCGGCTGGCTTGACGGAAGACTTGCCATAAAAGCGGTTTTTTCAAGGAAGCTGGAGCCAGCGTATTAACCAACTCGCCGATCTTTGTGCGCCGTGCAAACGGGCGCGAGGCTTCGAGAACTGTCCAGGCGTGGAACCCGTGTGACGCGAAGAAGTTTTTCACCACAGGCAGAAGTGTGGTCTTGCCTGCGCCTGGCGTGCTGATGAATTCCACGATCATGGCTCTCGAAGTGGATTGGTTCATAAAGTGACCCAGATCTTTCGCTTGAGCTGCAGGAGCACATCCTCGATGGGAATATCTGCATCCTGGGTTGTCCAATTTTTAATGGCGGTTGTGTGCAAACTGGATTCCAACTTTTTTATAACCTTATTCTTTTCGTGAAGCATCTCTAATTCATGATCTGGTTTTCGCTTTTTAGAAACTTCGGGAGTTACCTTCAAGATGATCATCAAATCAGGATTGGAGAACTTGCTGTATATTTTTTGTTCGCGCTGGTAGAAGAAACCAACCAGGTTTTTGTTGCTTTCGCCATTCTCCCTGATCTCTGGGCCATCCAGCGGGGATTCGTATGGGAAGCGGTCAAATATTGAAATGGAACCGCTCTTGGCTTCCCGTCTCGCTTTTTCGTAGCGGCGGTAACGGTCATTGCCCACTGACAGGTAATGGGAATAGAGGAAGAATTCTCTGACAGCGGCTAGTCGACGCATGAGCCAGTGGGTGTTTCCGACCCACTGGCCTATTTCAGCTTGAATGCGGCGAACCATGCGGAAAGCCAGATATAGCAAGGCACTGATTCGGGATGGTTTTTTGCTGCCAAGATAATAGCAATTGACATCCATCCTCCAGCGAAGCCAGTCTTCCAGCATTTCACAAAGGGTGGTTTTTCCTGAACCGTCCACGCCGATCAATGTAATGGTCACGCCGCCGTCAGGAAGAGTCATGCCATGCGCAAGCTTGAACCTCGGCAATACCGTTCGACGCCACACTTCCATGAAGTAATGTATGGAAGCCGTCAGGCGGTTACGTCTTTGATAAGGGCGCAATGCCTTGCGTACCTGGCCCCGAAGGCGCAATAATTTCCATCCATTACGTGGACTTGAATGGATGGTTTCCAAAAACTCCATAATTATGTCAACAGGCAGAATATCTGAAACTTCAGAAAGTGTGTGCAACAAGTTGTCGATGTTGGTTTGTTTGAAAAGCCAGTCGATCTCTTTCAAAATATGACCTGGCAGTCCCGATGAGCGAATGGAAAGAATATCCTTAAGCGCATCACGATCACGATATTTGAGCAGGGCGCGCAGGCATAGAACGCCGAGTTCCAGCTCCGGGGTTGGGATGTTGATCCACCCGCCTTCGCTGATCGTTGAATTCAGAAATTTCTTTTCAATGGGAAGGTGATAATTCTTGACGAACTGTTCGCCCAGTACAAGCTGATAATGAACATGCAGGTGAAAGAGTTTGCCTGTTTCATGGTCAAAGCCCAGGTAATCTTCAATTTCGGGGTAGCGTTTCCCGCGCGGAGCCAGCACTTGCTTGATATCGTGTTCCGCCAAAACACGTCGTAATGCGATTCCCTGTGATCGACTCACCAGCAAGTCCATATCGGTTTTGCCCAATAATCCATTCTCCAGGCGTATGTTGCTCTTCCAGTGGCAATAACGGATATTGTTCAACGCAAGAGAGTTGAATAACTTTCTAACGCTTTCAAGGGATGCAGGATATTCAGATTGGGGAGCTGAAATATTGGGAGAAGTCATGACGTTGGTTAACAGTAAATTATTCAAAGGAATACCCATGTAAAAAATCATAATGTTGGATTTTCATGGCGACCTGGTCAATATGGGTTGTATCCCATGACACCCATTGACGGCTGGTTTCAGGGGAATCATGTAAAATTTGTGTGCAGGCTTTGAGATAGTCAGGTTCGGCTTGCAAGCCAAGAAATTTGCATATCTCTGTCAGTTTGAATTCTCCATTCTGTACAAAATCCTCGTACCGTATGGAAAATAATTGGGATGGTTTCATCCGCGCTCTTAACTTCGTCAGCGTTTCACAATACGAGAAATATGTTTCGATCGCATTTTCAAATGTCCGCCCGCTGCGTGCCATCATGGCGCTGATGGGGTCGTATGGATTGCGAAGCACTTGAATAAATTTAATGTCCACACCGTACATCGTGTATTTTATTTTTTCCCAAAGATCTGGCTGAAGACCCAGCGCCTGCGTGGATGAGCCCGCTGTGCTATCGCCGACCACGCGCAAAGTGCGGTATTGTCCCTGCCATTGCCCATGCACCTGATATGAATAAGGTAGAAGGCGGCGCGCTGTTACGCGTCCTTTGCGTGCTTCGTTGCGTGACTGTCTTAACAAAATATGAAATATCTGGTCACGGCTGAAGCCAGCCTGTACATATTCCAATGCATCCGCTTCATCAGACAGGATCACATCGGGATGGGCATCCAGCAAAGAACCGATCATGCTTACTCCGCTTTTATTGTGACCGATGAACATGCAATAGGTTTGCACATCCTTAAATTGCGAAGGCGATGTCCACGCCGAGTAATACGAACTGATGAAGTGCCGCAGCATCAACAGCTTGCGATATCCCTTACTGCGGAAGATGAGCGCTCCTGGTCCTCTCTTTAGAAATTGACGGAAGGCGCTGGGCTTTAATTTGATGTGAGTCAACGCTTCGCTCATAATCTCAAACCTGCTTCTGTTTCGTTGAAACTGTTTCTCATCTGTTGGAATGTTCCCGCCATGCCAGACTCCTGCTCCAGAAGGGCTGGTTGGTGCGAATCCATAAAGCGTGCGATCAGCCCAAGGGTTAGCCACCAGGCTCCAAGTCCAAAGACGACGCGCATGTTGGCAAAATTGTAGACCACGACATGACTCAGGATCGTCATCCAAAAAATGATCAAAACCTTGCGCCCCCAGAATCCATCACGCGATAATTTTGAATAATGTTTGAGGGTAGACCCGAGCCAGTAAAATACGGGCGTAAGGTAAAGCAGAATTCCGATCAAGCCTTGTTCTGCGATCATGCTTAGGAAGAAATTATGCGAGGCGTGATCTTTGTTATCTCCAGATACATTGCCCACGGTCAGCGGTTGAAATTGACGATCGTAACGGTCGAAGTTGCCGTATCCCCAACCCAAAAAAGGTTTTTCCTGAAACATGCGGATCGCCGCCGCATAGACTGGCACACGGCTGAAAGCTGAGCGCTCCGATTCTCCTGAAAGGAGTCTCTGCCCAGCCCATGCCAGTTGACTTTGCAGAAAGAAGACAGCGGCCAGCACAAATATGGGCATGCTGATCAACCCCATTTTCAAAATGACTTTGGGGTAAATGATTGTCAACCCGATTAATGCAAGAATTCCCGCCAGCCACCCGGCGCGCGAGAATGAAATAAATATGCCATACAAAGCCAGCAGGAAGACACAGATCGAAGCGATCCTCATCCTTCTTGAGAAGGATTGCAATCCATAATGTAGAACGAGGAACCCGCTCAGAATTAAAGTAGTCACATAAGCGTTCGTATTTACCAGAGTGCCGATCGTGCGGTGGTTATCGTAGTCGACCCATTTTGCAGGCAGGGAACCTGGCGCAAACCACGAGACCATCCCAATGGCAGACTGGCTGACGACAATAAAAAGTGCCACTGGAATTAACCAGCGGATCTTTTTTTCATCAGGGCTGGATAAGCGCACGATCAGGTAGATCACCATCGGGATGACAACCCGATCGTAAAACAGATACGATGTGCTTCGTCTTTCAGGGTTGGTGAACAGGATTGAATACATGCTTAACGCTGCATAGCACAGCATGGTCCATTCGGGCAGACCTAATTTTGGTAAAGTTTTTCTGCCCAGAAGGGATGGGAGAAGAATGGCTCCCAGTGTCAGCACTGGCAGGAAACGATGAATTACCCAATACACCTGGCGTGTGGCGGCGGCAGGTGTATGAAGTAAAAATGGAATGCATGCCAGCCAGACGAGAATGAATAAAAAAGGATGGCGTTGCAGCACAAAGATAGCTGGGATGGAACAGATTACCACCACGGCTATCTGCCATCGATTATTTACGATCAACAGGGCGGTAAGTACTCCCAGCCCGAGGGTGAGCAGTACAAATAAAAAGCCGCGAAGCAATAGCTGTTCGTTTGGTAATTTGATCGATGGGTAACGGTAAGGGATTTTTTTCTCAGGTTCCATATTTTCCTGAATGCAGCAGGTCGTGCTGCGGCTTGACCTGCGCTTATTTACACTCCCGCGTCAGCATGTTCCATCTCTTTGATAATGCGATAGGATGGCAGTGTGCGCCCGATCTGATTCAGAAAAGCCTCGCGCGCGTACCAGACCAACATCCGCAGGGCGTTGAGTGGAATGTCAAAGAATAAAAACAATGCGCCCTCCAACAAGGAAAGGCGTATTAAATTTGGCGCATAATCGAACTTTGCCATTTGGGAGCCGATCACCATTTGCATGAATGCAATTTGCCGCGGAGAAAGAACCTCCTGAAAACGCCCGATCGAGCGCGTGGATATACGTCCGGGCTCATGCTGTCCATAGGAACTGTTGCCGCCCTCGTCTCTGAATTGTTCCGCTCCCTGCATTCCAAGCATCACTGGGTCGTACTCTTCTCCAATAAAAGCGCATATCGTTTTCAAAGTTTTTTCAGGTTCGCGTGCCAGTGTCTCATAACGGACGATCATGTATTTTTGTGGATAGCGTGCCCGATGACGCCGCGCCAGATGCAGTGAGGAAAGCCACACTGCAGTGCCTACACCTGCTCCGCCACGGCTGACCTTCCAGCGCTTTACTGCGGATGCATATCGGTCACGTGGGTCGCGCTGCATGTGAATGATGCGTGCATTCGGGTACGCCTCAAAAATTTGGTCTGCATACCGTTCTGTGTTCAATGATTTATCTCCCCAGCGCGGACGCCCCAAACGTTGCGCATACTGTTCTTCGATCAACGCAAAGAGGCGGGGGTAGGTCATCTGTCCGTTGTTAAAATCACGCCGTAATTTTTCGGCATCCAGTTGCACGGGAAGCAGGCGCTTGTAGCGCAGCAGGTCTTTGAGACAACGTTCAAAATTTTTTGGCTTGCTCAAATCGCCATACTGATTATAAAAATAAGTCCACAGGTTGGTGCGACGCGTCATGGCTATGTTTGGATGTGAAGCCAGCAGGGCATAGATCAAACTTGTGCCGCTGCGTTCCAACCCCGCAATAAAAATTGGTCCCTTGTTCATACACTCAGCTCCGTTTGAATGATTTCGCGTTGCCCCAATCCAGCTCCGTATGTGCCAGCCAGCAAGGCCGCCAGATTGATCGGTAATGACAGTCCATACAAGATCTGTTCGTGCCAGGAAAGCTGCAGGTCGTCGTAGCTGTATCCAAAATCTTTCATTGATTCTTGCGCGTGCGAGCGAATAAAGTGCAAGTCCCGTTTTAACAAACCGTGCTGATTTTCTGCCGAATGCTTTTCGATCTCACCATACGCCAGCATTTGCGGATAAAACGTCTCATCCAGAAAATTGCAGATTGCGCGCATGGTCTGTTCTGGGTCAGTAAATAATTTTTCGTAATGAACAACCAGATATTGTTTTGGGTAAAGTTTTTGATGACGACTTGCCAAGCGGGCTGAACTTAACCACCAGGCTGTTTCCCATCCAATGTGCCCGAACCAACGGGGAGAAGATTCGCGGCTCTCTCCCGACCTTGAACCTGGATCGCGCACCATGTGAATCATTCTGGCTGACGGATACGCCGCGAAGATATTGTCGGCATAATATTCGATGAATCCCAACTGGTCGCCCCAGCGTGATTTGCCTTCCCTTCTTGCATTCTGTGCGTGGAGCAGGGCAAACAGGCGCTCATAGGTTCTGGGTCCCTGGGAAAATTCCATGCCGAGCAATTCAGCGTTTGGATGCAATGCACGGATCGGTTTGAAGGCCAGTATCGCCTTCAAACATCGATCCAGGTTGACTGGCTTGTTTAAGTCACCGTAGCGATTGTAGAAGCGGTCCCACAAATGGGTACGGCGGGAAATGAGGATGTTGGGATGCGCTGACAGCATCATCCGCAGTTGGGTCTTGCCAGTAAAACTTAAGCCGCCAATAAAGATAGGTCTGTGTTCCATGGTTGTTGAATTTTTATGGTCAACGTAACCCCGAAGGGATGGCATATTTTTACGAAATCATGCCATCCCTTCGGGATTAAACTTCGCTATTCTGTCAGGGGGTTAGCCGCCGATAGCGCGGGCTTTTGTGATCTGCCAGCCAAGTTTATGAAATGAATTGATCGTTCCATCAAACAAATGAAAACGCAGGCGTTCCTTCCACGAAAAATGGATGGGATCCAGCGGATACCCAAACGTGAGCATTAACTTCCCTGTTTGTTTTTGGATGTATGCCACATCGCGGGTGGAAAGTCCATTGTGATAACAGCCGATATATTGTGTGGTGAGCGGTCTATTTAATTCATCTGCTTTATCTGAAACCTGCCCTGCAAAGCGGGTTTCATTTTGCATTTGAAGCATTTCAGGGAAAAAATTTTCACCAAGAAATTCACAGGTTTCTTTCAGTGTTGTTTCAGGGTTGGTGACCATGCTTTCGTAGCGGATGACTTTATAGCGTTCGGAATATTTGTCTTGATTCTTCTGCGCCAACACGGTTGATGTATGCCAGCGGGCGGTTGCTACTCCCAGCCTGCCGCGGCGATGCGGTTTGTGAAGCATGGACTCGTAGCGGTCGCGCGGGTCACGCAGCATGTGAATGATCTTCGCGTTGGGATAGGCGAAAAAAATTTTATCTGCACAGCTTTCGATGAATTCTGTCTGATCTCCCCAGCGGGATTTTCCAATAGACTCTGCGTGATGTTCGTGGATCAAAGCGAAGAGTCTGCCATAGGAAACAGGACCAGTTTCAAGGTCCCATTTGAGGCGGGAGTAATCCAGAGTCAGGCTGCGGATGTGTTTCGACTTCGCAAAATCGGCCAGGCACAATTGCAGATTGTCTTTCTTGTTTAAGTCGCCGTAGCGGTTGTGATAGGAAGTCCATAGGTTGGTGCGACATGAGAAAAAAAGTTGGGGATGCGCTGAAAGCATCAGGCGCATGTAGGTCTTTCCAGAACGCTCAAGGCCGCCGATAAAAATTGGACTGTTCATGTGCTGGGGGCCGCGTCTTTGATTACCATGTGCGAGGCGGGGTTGCGCCCAAAGGTTTCTGGATAATTTTGCTGGAAGAATTCAATGCCAAGCCAGGTTACAAAACGAATAAAGTTGGACGGCCAATGCCAGGTGATTTGAGCGAGCGCCGCTGATGGAGAAAAATGAAGGGGACTGACTTCGTATCCAAATTCGCGCAGGCTGGTTTTGGTGATGCTTTGCATGAAGGCTGTTTCAGGTTTGGACAGGCCCGCCCGATATAAGCCGATATGGTTTTGTGAAAGCGGCGGAACATGAAGATCGTTGCCTGCTTCGCGTAAAAGTTTGGCGCGGTGCTCGGGTGCGCCAGACATCATGAGCATCTCTGGAATATATTCTTCGCCAATGAATTCGCAAATATCTTGAAGTGTATCTTCAGGTTCACGCACAAGGTCTTCGAAACGGACAACCTTGTATTGTTTCGGATATTTTTTTAAGTTGTGTTTTGCGAGTGTAGTTGTATAAAGCCAGCGGGCTGCTGCGCCGCCTGCCCGTCCTTTGCCTTTTGGCCACATCCTGAGGGATTCGGCATAGCGATCACGTGGATCACGCAGCATGTGGATCATGCGCCCTTCAGGATAAGTTTTGAAAACGATATCAGCATAGCGTTCGATCAACCCGGTTTGCTCACCCCAGCGTGATTTGCCTTCACGTTGGGCAAATTGCTGCAAAAAAATTCCGAAGAGGCGGCCGTACGTTTGCTCTCCCTGTTTGAATTCACTCCGAATTTGATCTGCATCTGGTTTGAGAAAGCGGACGTGTTTATAGTGCAGCATGGCCATGAGACAGCGCTCGAAATTTTCGTTGTTGCTCAAATCACCAAACTGGCCGTAGAAATAAGTCCACATGTTTGAGCCCACAGCAGGGATGGAGATGTTAGGAAGTGAAACGAGAAATGCCCGCAGCGTTGTTTTTCCGCAGCGGTCCAGTCCGCCGATAAAAATGGGACGTGTATCTGTTTTCATCGTTACCTCACGAAGGTCGTTTGAAAAACTTCTGGGCGCGGTTGCGTACTCCGTCCAGCATGAAAGTTTCTTCTTGTGAAAATCCCAGCAGGTAGGTGACGCCAGTGTATATTAGAAGTAGAAAAGCAGATCCCAGCGCGGCATGAAATAATAAATTAATTTCCGATGGCAGCCAGATCCCCAACAGCAACGCACCGCCCGCGGCAGAGATCGTGGCAATGACTGGCTTGATAAACCCCATATTAAAGGGAAGTAGTTTGAAAAGTATGTAGACCTGGATCAGACGCAGGAAATTTACTGTTCCTTCTCCGATCACGACCGCCACTGCGGCGCCCATCAGCCCCCAGCGTGGGATGAGCAGCAAGTCCAGCCCAAGGTAAAGCCCCAGCCGCAAAATGGAATTCATCAATTTGAGTTTGGTGTGCCCGGTCATGTCTATGATGATGCCCCCCATGCCTGTGCCAACGTTGAGTAGATCTGCAATTGCCAGAACAATAAGTGCGGAAGCACCTTCTGTATATTTGTTTCCAAAGATGGAAAGCAGAGCGTCTGGATAGAAAACCATTATCAGGAAGATGGGAAGCTGCACCATCACCGCCCATTTGTTGGCTGTCTGGTAGATCTGTCCAAGCTGCTGCATGTCTTTTTGATCATGCAATTGGGCCACGATCGGCTTGGATGAGGTATTAATGGAAGAGGTGAAGTGTCCGCTGATGGCTGTAATTTGACTGGCGATTGAGAAGAGACCGACACCGGTAATAGAACCTATTGTGCCAAGCATGATGGCTTGAATGTTATTTTGAAATTTCACCATCAAGCCAGAGATCCAGACGGGCAGGGAAAAAACCATCAGACCCTTCAAGTCTCTTTTTGCTGGGAGTAATGGGCGTCTTAAAGGGTAGATCTGGTTTAAATAATAGAGCATCAACAGCGAAGCCCCCAGATCTGCCAACCCGAAAGTAACGATTGCTGTAAATGGATTGAATTTGCTGAAGGCAAGGATGACGATCATGACCAAACGAAAAACTGGTTGAAAGACAAACTGGGCGATCACCGGATAATCCATGTGGCTGAAGCCTTTGGTAATACTGGCGAGCACTTCGCTCATGGTCAGGGCAGGTATCAACACAGCCGCCAGTTGGAGCAAAGGTGCGAGGCTCGCTTTCTGGAAAGCGTATTCGGCGATCGGATAGGCGAACCCAAATAGCACGGTACCCGTTACCACACTTAACAGCATGGCGACACTGACGCCCACTTGAATGGTGCCCCAAACTGACTCGTCATCTTTTCGTCCCACCATCACTGCTACATAACGGATCAGGGCGGCGTCCAACCCAAGCAAGGCCAGCCCAACGCCGATATTGGTGGCGCTCAATGCAAGGCTGTACATGCCGTAATCCTTGGGCCCGAGCAGGCGTGCCAAAAAGAATGCCGTGATAAATCGGACGGCATCCAAAAATAATTTACCAGAGAAGATCATTCCCCCTCCTCTGGCAACTGCGCTCATATTGTGTTTAAAAGCTGGAGCAGATTCTATGCCTGCAATATTGGTATCGAGGTGTTTTTCCATGTAGTCTCAATAATTATTTCCCTTGGAAGCGGCTTATCAGGATCATGTGAGTTAATTTGGATTCAATTGATTTAATCCATCAAAAGCTTGTTTTAGGATTTTTTCATGATTGAGGTCCTGCCTCTTACCTGAATATGAGACCGCACTTAAATGAGTGTTAATGCTCATACGGCCATCTCCCATATCATGGGATACGGCATTGAGAACCTGTTTCACACTGTTCAATGATTCTTGCGCGCGATCCATCCTCAGGTCTGGGAAGATGATGGCGAAGATCACGCCATTGAAGCGGGCCAGAATATCCTCCTCGCGAATGGATTTCTCGGTCAGGACTCTTACCATTCTTAAAGCCTCAATACGGTCCGCCTCAGGCAGGTCATCCTCATTAAAGTTGATCTTGACCAATCCAATGGAAAGGGGGGTATGCGTGCGCCTTGAACGGGATATCTCTTGGAAGAGGCGATGGGTTAAATAAGATTTGTTGTACGCGCCTGTTTCACGGTCAATAATATTGAAGGTGTCCATTTCCTTGTAGGAAGGTTTAAACGACTCGATCAGGAAAATAAGGGACGCCCCAAGCGCAAGGCCCAGAAATGCACCCAGAGACAGGTTGAGCGTGAAATCAGGGCTTTTGGGTTTGGCAGGTGTATTGGCTGTATCCAGTGTTTCCAACTGATAAATATCGTACAGGCTTTTGACATATGCGACTGTCTCTGCGCCAACCGCATTTGCAAAATCACGCGAAATACTGGGGTCACGGCTTTCCACTCTGATCTCAAGGATATTTGTCCCTGCGATCACGCTGGCTCCCACAGTCAGGTCAATTTGCTGTTTGGTTGTGATGCCTATTTTCTGGATTGCCTGGGTTTTGATCAGTTTACTGGTCGCTACTTCGGCAAAGGTGGAGTTGATCTCGGAGCGGTTGCTGACGGTATCCAACGCCTTGAGAAACTCACCGGAAAGCACTGTTTCCGAACGTGGACGAATGACAAACGAAGCATGTGATTCGTAGATCGGTATTTGCCGACTGGTCCAATAATAGGTGCCGCCGAATACGATCGAGAATGTCAACACCAAAAGCCACCAACGTTTTGCCAGCAGTTGGAGATATTCTTTGATAAGCATGTAATCTCTTTTCTGTATGTTTTGCTACCCGGCGCCTTTCCCGGAGAAAACGGTTTGGAACGTTTTCAATATGATCTCAATGTCCATCAATAAATTTTGATCTCTTACATATTGAATATCATATGAGGCGATCTGGTCAAAGGATATATTGCTCCTTCCCATTACTTGCGCTAATCCAGTAATGCCAGGCAGGGCGTTTAGTCGTTCGTAGTGCCAGTTTTTGTAAAATTCAACTTCCCAAACCACGTTTGGGCGCGGCCCGATCAGGCTCATCTCCCCTTTAAGAACATTCAGAAGTTGCGGCAGTTCATCCAGACTGGTTTTTCGTAAAATTTTCCCCAGCCGCGTGATGTCATTTTTCTGGATGGGTTTGTGCAATGTTGTCTTGTTGTTATTTTCCACCTCTCCGGAGATGTATTTTTTCATGTATGCGCGCTCTTCATCGTTGCTGCGCTTGCTAACCATGGTGCGAAATTTGTAAACACGGAATCGCTTTCCTCCCAGCCCAACCCGCTCCTGGAAGAGAAGCGGTCGTCCTGGGGAATCCAGCATAATTAATAGTGAAAGCACAGGCAGTAGAACGAGCAGGATGGGCAACAATAAAATACAAATGCTCAGGTCAATCACCCGTTTGGAAATTCGCGGCCTCTGATAGCTTTCCAATGCTTTCGGAAACACGGGATTGCGTTGGGACAATTGAAGGGATTCTGTATATTTCATGGCTATTTACCTCTACGGTTTTGGAAGTGCTTGCTGATTCGACTAGTGCCATTGCTACCTGCAAGGCCTGCGTTGCATCCAGTCCGCTTACAAGGCGGTTGGCTTTGCCTTGCAGGTGACCAATAAATGTATCCAGTTCGTTGCGCAGTGGTTCCTTTTTCTTGACGGCGTATTGAATGATGGCACCCTCACTGACGCCCCGTATTAAGTTAAGAGGTGACCACTCACTGTTGTCAAATTCTGCGTTTTCAAAGAAGCATAGATCTTGCGTGATGTAATTGACCCGGTACATTCCCCGGTCACCTGTAACGTATAACTCCCTGATCTTTGTAGGTGTAAGCCAGTTGATTTCCAACAGACCGATCGTATTGTCCATGAAGTGTAGGGTGCCTACAAATATGTCTTCACACTTTTGGTGTATTGTAGATTTCGCCTCCGCATAGACGCGGTCTACATAACTGCCTGTCAGGTAATGCATAATGTCGAGATCGTGGATCGCCAGATCCTTGATCACGCCCACATCCTGTATGCGGGTGGGGAAGGGGCCTACTCGCCGGGCGTGCACTTGAAAAACCTGTCCGAGTTCACCACTGTCCAGTCGGCGTTTCAGCTCAATGATCGCAGGGTTGAAGCGTTCGATATGTCCCACTGTCAGAATGCGATTGTATCGGTCTGCCAGATTCAGCAGTTCCCAGGCCTGATCCAACGTCGCCGCGATTGGTTTCTCCACCAGCACATTGCATCCCATTTCCAGCAGACCCTTGACCACTTCATAATGAAATTCAGTTGGAACCGCCACAGAAACGGCGTCTGGTTTTATTTCCTCCACCATCTTGCGATAATCTTTATAAAGTGGAA
Source organism: Anaerolineales bacterium (assembly GCA_030824405.1). Taxonomy (GTDB): domain Bacteria; phylum Chloroflexota; class Anaerolineae; order Anaerolineales; family Villigracilaceae; genus Villigracilis. The sequence goes on from JAVBXV010000161.1 coordinate 16,363, forward strand.
TGCGATAAAGATCGCTTAATGGGCTGGCGAGCGCTGGGTTTTCATCCACAATGGCAGCCAGTTCAACATTGGGCATCTCGCTATACACACGGACATGATTGCGTCCCATCAAGCCCACGCCTACTACTGCTACACGAGTCATAATTTATTAACCTCCGTCACAATTCTGTCCAAGTCCTCCTCCGATAACAGCGGGTGGACAGGAAGTGATAAGACTTGCATTGCCATTTTTTCTGATACGGGCATGGTTACGTCACCGATAAAACTTTGAATGGACTTCTGTTTGTGTACTGGCACAGGATAATAAATTCCCACATCGATACCAGCTTCATTCAGACTTTTGACAGCGTCGTCCCGGTGCCTGCCGCCATTTACCTTGATCGTATATTGATGCCAGACATGCTCGCATCCTTTTTGGACCGATGGCGTAGTGACTGTTTCGATATGCTGATTCAAATACTGGGCATTAAACCGTCTGCGAACCATCATCGCTTCCAGGCGGTCCAACTGCGCCAGCCCGATCGCCGCCTGAAGATCCATCATCCTGAAGTTGTAGCCGAGTATGTCATGGTAATAACGCTGCTTCATTCCATGGCTGCGGATCATTCGGCAGTTTTCCGCGACTTCATCATTGTTGGTGGTGATCATTCCGCCTTCACCGGTCATTAAATTCTTCGTGGCGTAAAAACTGAATGCACCTGTTCCATAGCTGCCAGCATATTTTCCCTTGTAGTAGGCCTTAACCGACTGACAGGCATCCTCAATTATTTTCAGGTTGTGCTTGTCGGCAATCGTCTGTATGGAATCCATGTTGCACATGTGACCGTAAAGATGTACCGGTAGTATGGCTTTTGTTTTGGGCGTAATGGCAGCTTCAATTAATTCTGGGTCAATGTTGAGGGTCTCAGGTTCAATATCCACGAACACCGGCTTTGCACCTGTAAAGAGAATGGCGTTGGTGGTTGCCATGAAAGTAAATGGGGTGGTGATCACTTCATCACCTGGCCCAATGCCATTTGCAAGCAGGGCAATCATCAGGGCACAAGTTCCGTTGTTGACGGCGATGGCGTGTTTTACTTCACATAGTCTGGCAAACTTTTCCTCAAATAGGGCGGTGCGTGGTCCTTGTGCGAGAAAACCAGATTCCATAACTTCCATAACTGCAGCTTTTTCGGCGTCTGTAATATTGGGTTTGGAGATCGGTATGCGATTCATCCTGCCACCTCAACATCTTCTTGAAAAACAAATTTCTCATTACATGCGGAACAGTGGTATTTACCGTCACCATCTTCAACAAGTTTGGCGGCGCATTTGCAAACGTACCCCACCTGCCGTGCTGGATTCCCGACTACAAGTGCATGAGGCAGAACATTGCGGGTTACAACAGCACCAGCGGCTACCAAAGCAAAAGAACCGATCGTCACGTTTGGCAGAATCACTGACCCCGCACCGATTGATGCACCATGGCAAACTCGCGTCACCCCTACAATCCAATCGTCATTACCTTTAACGGATCCGTCCGGGTTGATTGCCCTTGGCAGCTTGTCATTGGTAAAAATAACACCTGGCCCAATAAACACTCCGGATTCAATCGTAATTCCATGATAGATCAGGCAGCCGTTTTGGATTTTGACGTTGTCACCGATCTCGACGCTAAAATCCACATATACATCCTTGCCAATAATGCAGTTACTTCCGATGCTTACGTTTTCTCGGATCTGGGCCTGATTCCAAATATACGTGCCATCGCCAATGGCGGCATCTTTGGAAACATTTGCTGTGGGATGTATGGTGAATGTCGTTATGCTCATTTTTTTCTCCGTCTGAATATATTTCTAAAAAAGAATAAAATACTTGCGTGGATACTTAAGTGGCTGGCCGTTTGCATGCTCCGCCCATTCGACATGGATATGTCTGGCTTGCAGAACTTAAAACATGTTTAACCCCTTGGAGACAACTTTTCAAAAATAATATTTTTTGTAAAGTTGCATATTGTTTTGTTGATTTTTTGAGATTGGTATTAACACATCGCGTATCAATGAAGCCTGTTTTTAAAAAACCACTTTTGTTCCCATTAATCTTATTAACATTTTGTTAATCGAAATGTGATTTCGTAATAATACAAATTTGGTCTTAATGGCACAATAATCCTGGGTAATCTTTTTAGGAGTATTAAAAGATTAGAACGATTTGACTAAAAGGATTAGTCTATTGTTAAATAAAGCACAACCATTGTCTTGTCAGAATATGTTTTTATGCATTGGTAATAAATAAGCCCGATATCAAAAATGATATCGGGCTCCAAAAGATAAAATATAAATAAACTAAAAAGGGAGGTCGAACTATTAACTCTGATTGAGATTAAGTAGATCCGTCCGTCGTTTTATAAAATCGGATGCTTCTCTTCGATTTCGCAGGTGTAGCTTTTCAAGAATACTGCCCACATGCACTCTTACTGTGTTTTCTGAAATTCCCAATTGCTTTGCTATTTCGCGGTTGGTTGCGCGGATCTCAAGTATCTTTAATATTTCCATTTCTCGATAGGTCAATAAACTGAAATCCTTATCAGGATAGTGATTGGGAGTTGTTTTTCCCAGGCGGGTGAACTCTTCGAGAATTTTCGTTACAAAGTTTCGTGGAATAATCGCCTCGCCGCGACTGAGTGCCTGCAAGGAGGCCAGCAACATGGATTTGTTGATATTTTTTAAGAGATATCCTTTTGCTCCATTGCTTATCGCATCATAGAATTGTTCATCTGTAACTTCCGTGGTGAAGAAAACAAATAAGGTATTCATCATGCGCAGCATGATCTGCTTCATTATGTGTATGCCCATGGCATGATGCAAGCCAGCGTCCATTAATATAATATCCGGGCTGATATTAATGGCGACTTGTATGGCATCTTCAGATACGTCAGATTCTCCGACAACCTCCATGTCTCTTTGGCTTGCGAGCAGGCTAATGATGCCTTCTCGAAACAAGCGGTTGTTATCAATGATCATGATTTTCATATGGTTACCCTTTGTATAACATTCCACTAAACGAAAAATTAATTTATCTTCTCCACTTGCAATGTTGATAATTCCACGGATACCTGATTCCCTTTGGCGAGATTGAGCAGAATGCGAATTCGATCACTTCCTGAGAGACGGGTGTCAAAAACAGCCTCATATCCCGCAAAAGGTCCTCTGGTTACCTGTAATAAATTTCCAGGCATAAAGCCATTGTGGGAATCCGCTGTATTCCGAGTTATAGATTCTATTTCTCTGATAAGGTTTTGCATTATGTTGGATGGGATGGCGGCCGGTTCCCCGTCAAAACTTACCAGTCCAGCTGAATAGGGCATCCATTGAAATAATGAGTGGCCTGTTTCCTGGAGATCAATATGCACGAACATATAACCCGTAAAATATGGTCTTATTTTTCGTGCACGTGGATTTACCGGCGTGTATGCTTGACGGGGATAAAAGACCCCAAATTCCCGAAGCATTACCTGCTTATAAAGAGCATCTTCTTTGTTGGGCTTACTTTTCAAAACATACCATTGCAGGGTCATTGCATCCATCCTTGAGAACAAACCTGTAAAAATGTTAGTCTACACTAACGAGGATGATACATTTATTGTATTTCCTGACATAACTTATAAATTGGATTACATATTCTTAGACTTTCTCCCAGAGTGCTTTTGTAAAATACAAACTTTATATTGGATAAAATTTATCCAATAACTATTATATCGATTTTTTTAGCAATTTCAAGTTACTCTTGTACTGGTTTCTGTACCATAGGCGGTAGGCGAAAAGACAAGGGACAAAGGACTTAACCACCCGTGCATTTTGACTTTGTATCCATCAAAAAGAACATCAGCTACGCATTCAGAGGTTTCTAGGCTACAAAGAACTCGGCATCACCCAATCTACGCCCGTACTCACGACCAGAATGTGGCTGAGGATTACTTCAACTAGATTGGCAGTCCCGTCTGGGATCGTTGCGAGATCGCGGGTTCGTACAAGGAAACGGCCCCGCGGTGCATAACTTTTTTGCATACTAATTTTTTAGGGAGAAATTGGCAAAAAGCAACAAAAAACCGCCATTTTAGGTCATTTCTTCTATAAAGACAGGCAGATTTTATACGGGGTGATAAAGAATGTCAGGCAATTGGTGGGGGAGTTCGTTAAAGTCGAGAATATTGTCTACTTATGACACAAAATGAACAGCTTTATTTCTCCTATCTGAGCGGATGAACCAAGTAGCCAGCACAACCTGCTTTATACAGAAGTTGATAATACTAGAGAAAAGAAACCGTATGCCCTACGGTTTCTTTTCTCTCCAAACACCCTCTCCAAGATGCTCAAACTTGAAAAAGGAGAATGCCTATTTAATGCTGCGGCGGATACGGATATGATTCCTGCTCTGCATTTTTTGCGGACGCGATCCAGCGCAGGGTGAGTGCGAAGGTTGTGACGGCGGCTCCGACGAGCAGACCGACGACTGCGGCGCCGACACCTGGGGTGTTGACCAGCCAGTAGAAGAATTGAAAGAGAGGTTGTTCAAGTGGGAAGTTCATGGGTTAGCCTCCATATAATTTGGGACGACATTCGAGACAATAATCAAGCCACGTGGGGCTGCCAATTTGTGCGCTGATGTATTCAAGTTCGGCGCGGCTGACGGTGGGTTTGTTGCAGGACGGACAGATGGCACGCGGAGATTGGCGCAGAGGAATAATTTGTAATTCGTAATTTGTAATTGGGATCAGGGTAATGGCTTTGGTATCGCATATCTTTTCGCATTTAGCACAGCCGATACAGGTTTGCACATTGAGCATGAGCAGGGT
>JAVBXV010000113.1 GCA_030824405.1 Anaerolineales bacterium
TCACCCAGATAATGACCGATGGAGTAATTAACTGTATCTCCAAGAATGGCGGCGCCGATCATCAGCAAAATAAGAAAGCCGATATTCAACGAACCCAAAGCGGCAAATGTGCCAGCCGCGAACAACAACGAATCACCTGGCAAAAACGGCATGATCACCAATCCCGTTTCCACAAAGATCACGGCAAATAAAATTCCATAAGTCCATGCGCCATAATCCAAAATTATCTTGGCAAGGTACGTGTCCAAATGCAAAAATAGATCGATCAAGCCTTTCAACATATCCATATTACATGCTCTCTTTCAATTTTTATTCAGGTAACGATCACCTGTTCTTTTCAACGGGCGCAGATTATACACTGCTTTTATTTTTTCATTTCGAAGAGGCTCAACCACTCACCAACCACAAGCGTCAGCACACTTCCCAAACTGCCCATGCCCAAATTCAACGAGCCAAGCATCAGCAAATGCCAACCTTGCCACACGCCCAGCAACTGCCCCAGCGCAAACCCCAAAATACTCAGGCCAAGAAAAAACAGCAAACGCCAGCCGCCCCCGCCGCGCACCGTGTGATACAGCGCGCCATACAGCAAGGCAACCACCAAACCAAAGATCATCGTAGGAAGTGTCATTATTTTTTGCCGCCAATACCAAATTGATTTGCAAAACCGCGAACCGCCCCTGCTGACTATACGCAAACCTACAGCGTGATGATTCCGCCGCCGATCACGATCTCATTCTGATAGAACACAGCCGCCTGGCCTGCTGTGGCATCCCGAACAGGCGCATCAAACTTAACCGACGCCTGATTCTCTTCCAATGGGCTGACCAGCGCCGATACTTCTTTGGCCGTGTAGCGGGTCTTCACTTCTGCGCGAAACGGCGCACGTGGAGATTCGCCGCCCTGCCAATTGACATCACGCACGATCAACTCAGAAATGCCCATCTGCTCCTGAGTGCCAACCACCAGCGTGTTACTGCCCGCCTGCTTGGTGAGCACATACAGCGGAACAGCCGAAGCAACACCCAGGCCTTTGCGTTGACCAATGGTGTAATTCGCCAACCCATTATGCTGCCCGATCATTTCGCCGTCACGAGTCACAATGCTTCCAGGTTTGAGCATGTCTGCGGCATTTCTCTGCAGGAAGTTTCGGTAGTCATCGCCAGCGAGAAAACACAGATCCTGCGAATCTTTTCGCGAAGCAGTTGGCAGACCAAATCTCTCAGCAATGACACGGATCTCTGGCTTGGGATAATCTCCCACGGGAAATAAGGCGTGCTTCAACTGCGCCTGATTCAAAACATGCAAAACATAAGATTGATCTTTCGAGTGATCCACAGCGCGCACGAGTTCGTGCAGTCCGTCAGCGGTTGTCTGCTTTCTCACATAGTGCCCTGTTGCCATAAATTCTGCACCGAGGGCAAGCGCATGGTTTAATAAAAACGTCCAACGGATCTGGCGGTTGCACATCAGACACGGATTGGGTGTCTCACCGCGCGCGTACCCATCCAGAAAATACTGCACAACCGTCTCTTTGAAAACATCTTTTGCATCGATCACATAAAATGGAATATCCAGAATGGCCGCCACGCGCCGCGCCTGCGCCATGGCATCTGGCGTGCAGCAACGATTGGATTCTTCCTTGCCAGGCTCAGACCACAAGCGCAGCATCATGCCAGTAACGTCATATCCCTGCTCTTTGAGCAAGGCCGCCGCCACCGAAGAATCCACGCCGCCAGACATGGCCACCACAACTTTTTGCTTTGTCATAATAGGCACGATTATACTGCCCGTTGCACAGATTTCTAAGTTTCACAAATGGCGCACCGTGGAACGGGTAAATGGGTTATAAAATTCAGGTAAAATAAAGGTTGTAAAAACTTAACATCAAAGAGGTGACAGTCACTTCAAAAGTGGCTGTCACCTTATTTATAGGATAAACAGGAAATATTCATGGATCGATTGAAAAATTTCAAGGCAAAAGCAATCATTTTCGATAAAGACGGTACGCTGATCGATTTTGACGCCATGTGGGGCGGCTGGGTGGTTTACCTTGCCGAACAGCTTCATCAAGCCAGCGGATTGGACACACACAAGCAAATGTGCCTTACGATGGGCTACGATGACCAAACCAAAAAAGTTCTGGCACACGGGAAACTCGCGATCACGCCCATGGCGCAGTTGTATATGTTGACCATTGAAATGATGCAGTCCCTTGGCTTAAGCGCCGAGGAAGCAACACAGATCGTCGAAAAAAACTGGTGCATTCCAGACCCCGTACTGCTGGCACAGCCGTTCACCAATATGCGCGAACTATTTTACAAATTGCACAACGAAGGCGTAAAAATAGCCATCGCCACCGCCGATGACCGCGCCCCCACGCAAGCCATGATCGAAGCCTTTGACATTGAAGAATACATCACCACCATGATCTGCGCAGACGACAGCATCACGTCCAAGCCTGCGCCAGATATGGTGCTGGAAATTTGCAAACGCATGAATATCGAACCGTCACACGTAATGGTCGTCGGCGACACGATCGCAGATCTGAAAATGGCGCGCGCCGCAGGCGCAGGGCTGGCAGTTGGCGTACTTTCAGGAGTTTCCAATGCCAGAGACCTGGTCCCTTTTGCAGATGTACTGATCGATTCTGTGGAAGC
>JAVBXV010000266.1 GCA_030824405.1 Anaerolineales bacterium
GCTTTTCGGCATCAACCGCATGATCAAGCCTTTACGTGCATTGGCTGAAATCACACAGAACTTTGCGGATGGTGACTGGAGCAAACGAGCGACGGTTGGCAGTGAAGATGAAATTGGACGTCTTGCCATTTCCTTTAATCACATGGCTGACCAATTGAGCGGCTCTTATCGGTCACTGGAAAAAAAGGTGGCAGAACGCAACCTCCAGATCCACACCGCTGCGGAAGTGGCGCAAAATATCATTTCGCAATCAAGCCTGGATGACACTCTGAATAAAATTGTCGAGTTGCTTGTCCAACAGTTTGGATTTTATCAAGCCAGCATATTTATGATGGACCAGAGTGGAAAAAATGTTGAATTCAAGGCTGGTTATGGCGCAGCCACCAAGGATTTGATGGAGAAGAAATATCGCCTGGAAGTTGGCTCATCATCCATTATGGGTTGGGTCAGCCAGAACAATCAATTGCGAATCGCTTCAGACGTTTTGGAAGACCCTCTGCATCTTAAGAACGAGTTCCTTCCTGAAACCCGTTCTGAAGCATCAATCCCTATTTCAATTGGCACGCTTGTGCTGGGCGTATTAGATGTGCAAAGCACACAGTCAGGCGCGTTCAACTCCGAAACAGTAGCCATGCTCCAGACCCTGGCAAACCAAACAGCTTCCGCCATTCAAACCGCAGGGTTGGCAGAAACCTCACAAATTAACTTTGAGGAATTATCACGTTTATACCGTTCAAGCCGATTGATCGCAAAAGCGAATAATGAAGCCGAAGTTCTTCAAATCAGCGAACAGGTGTTGACGGAGTCACCGCACATTCTGCTTCTGTTGAAATTAAATTCAAACAAAATCGAAGCAGTGAGCGCCTCAGATGAAGAAGGCACTTCGATCCTGTCCAGAATTCCAATATCTGTTGAAGCCGACATACTTGAAATTGACGACATCCTTGTCAACAGTCCGCTGATCGTAGGGGCAAAATCAAATGAACTTCCCTTCGGTCTGCGTGCATTCGTAGATCCGCTTCAACTAGCGTCTGCGGTGTTTGTACCTGTCAGGAAAAACGAAAAACTTTCCGCAATTCTTGTTTTAGGCTCAAAAAATCAGACGGTCGGTAATTCATTAATACAACCGTACGCAAATTTTGCAGATTTAATGTCGATCACTCTTGAAAAAATAGAAGCCGAAAAACTGACAGAAAAGCATCTGAATGAAGTGGAAGCGCTTATCTCGGTCAGCAAGGCTGTATCCACATCTTCGGATCTTTCCACCTTTTTTACAGCGCTGCATGACAAGGTGATTCAAGTGATCGGAGACTATAGTTTTATCATCGCTTTTTACGATGAAAAAACGAACAGCATCAGCATTCCATATAGTTATGAAAATAAACAATTAATGTCTATTGAACCTTTCCCACTGGGAGAAGGTCTTACATCCATTTTGATACGATCGGGTCAGCCATTGTTACTGGGTGAAGATACCGAAAAAAGGGCAGCCGAATTAGGCGCCAAAATACAAGGTAAACCAGCAAGATCATGGATGGGTGCTCCAATGCTTGTGCAAAACAAACCCGTTGGCGCATTGATCATTCAGGATGCTGAAAAACAAAATGCATTCAATGAAGATGACTTTGCCTTCTTTACCACAATGGCCGGGCAGGTTGCTGGTGTTATCAACAACGTTCTCCTGCTTGAAGAAAGTAAACGCCGCGCTGTTCAGCTTGAAACTGCCGCGGAAATTGCGCGCGACATCAGTGGTTCACTTAATCTGGATGAACTGCTTATTAAGGCGGTCAATTTGATCCGCGAGCGATTCGCCTTCTATCACGCTGCGGTTTTCCTGCTTGATCTGCCGAAAGAATTTGCTGTGATACGGGAAGCGACTGGCGACGCGGGCGCACAACTCAAACGTACTGGTCACAAAATTGGCGTTGGTTCAAAGTCCATTGTTGGGTATGCAACTGGCCGCGGAGAATTACTGGTTGTAAATGATGTGGTCAAAGATGTTACATATTATGCCAATCCGGTACTGCCAGACACACGGGCAGAAGCGGCCTTCCCATTAAAAGTTGGCGAAAGAATACTTGGCGCCTTGGATGTACAAAGCACCAAACCCTATGCGTTTACAGATGAAAATATGCGCTCCCTGCAGATCCTCGCCGATCAAATGGCGATCGCAGTGGTGAACACCGAATTATTTGCAGAAACCCAGGAACATCTCTCGCAGCATCGTCTTCTGCATCACATTACAACAACTGTAGCCTCTGGCACAACACTTGAAGATGCTCTTGAAAGTGCCGTGAGCGGACTGCAAGTCACACTTGGCGGCGACCGTGTCACGATCTTTTTAATGGATCGCGAGAAAAAGAATCTCGAAATCAAGGCATCGATGGGGTACGCTGACGATATCTCAAAACGAAGCGTACCAGTTGGCAGCGGAGTCGTAGGCTGGGTAGCAGCAAACAAAAAACCGTTAAGACTGAGCGATGTAAATGAGGATGCCCGCTATATTCAACTTAGCTCAAACACCAGGTCTGAATTAGCCATCCCGTTGATCTATCGAAACGAATTGCTTGGCGTCTTGAATGTTGAAAGCGAGCAACTAAGCGCATACGCAGATAATGACGAAGAAATGCTCGG
>JAVBXV010000009.1 GCA_030824405.1 Anaerolineales bacterium
ATCCCGAAGACTGCCATTGAAAATCTCCACGAAAACATAATCCGCAGTATGGAGTGGAGGGAATTACATACATAGGTTTGCTAATGGGCGTGACGGCGAAGATTTACCCAAAATGGGCTTCGCCGCCACGCTCAATGGCGTTCTTCGCCAGAAAATATCCGAGCACATTTCAATTTTGCCTATCGTTTGGGAGACCTATTGGCTAAAAGCACGCCATTTTGAGAAACTTGCCCAATGGGCAATGCTATTTTTCTTTTTGGGGTTATATAATAGAGGCTAGAATAACCAAATGACAATTTTCAACACTCCCATCATCAGTTCCATTTTACGGCTTTTGAGCAATTCGATCATGCGTTTGGTTGGCTGGCGCATCGAAGGAAAATTGCCCGACCTGCCAAAATATATTTTGATCGGCGCGCCGCACACTTCAAATTGGGATTTCATCCTGTTTCTTGGCGCGATCTTTTACTTAAAAGCCAATGTCAAATTCATGGGCAAATCGGAATTATTCCACAACCCATTTGGCTGGTTCTTTTACTGGTGCGGCGGCATTCCCGTGGACAGGAAAAAATCACAGGGGTTGGTTGAGCAAATGGTGGAAGCCTGCGAAAAATCAGACAAGTTCATTTTGACGATCGCGCCCGAAGGCACACGTTATAAAGTGAGCGATTGGAAAATGGGTTTTTATCACATCGCCAAAAATGCAGGGATTCCGCTGGTAATGGCGGTCGTGGATGCGAAAAAGAAATCCATGCGCGTGGGGCAGGTCTATCACCTGACCGATAATGTAGATGCGGATATCAAAGCGGTCAAGGCATTTTTTGAAGGAATGCAGGGGATCAATCCACGCAAGAAATATATTACGCTGGAAGACTGAGGGAAAAGCATGATCATCGATAGAATAGTCAATGCGCCACTTTATTACAGCGTACATCCAAAATTCAAGAGCGCATTTGAGTATATTCAGCAAATAGACGTGGACGGTATTCCTGCGGGAAGATATGAAATAGACGGCGAGAACATGTACGCGCTTGTTCAGGAATACAACACCAAATTAAAAGAACAGGGAATTTGGGAAGCTCACCGTCGTTATATTGATCTGCAATATGTAGTTCAGGGCGCCGAGGGAATTGGCTATTCCAATATCACTCACCTGCAACAAGACGAATATCAAGCCAGCAAAGACTTTTTACCGCTTCACGGCAAGGGCGACCTTGTCACTGTACACAGCGGGAGTTTTGTTCTTCTGTTCCCCGAAGACGCTCACATGCCAGGGATGGCCGTTGACGCATCTGCTCCTGTGAAAAAGGTGGTTATTAAAATAGCAATTTAAAGGAGCTAACATGAAAGACAAAGAGTCAAATAAGAACGACCGCATTCTCCCAGAAACCCGCTGGGTGGCGGGGTTGGTAATCCCATTTCTCGTGGTTGCCTTCGTGATCTTGTATTTCCTCCCACACAACACAGCAACGCTATTCGCATGGGAAATCAAACCGCCCATGACGGCCATGATGCTGGGAGCCGCATACGCGGGTGGTATTTATTATTTTTCGGGATTGCTCATAACCCATCAATGGCACAGGATAAAAGTGGGCTTGATTCCTGTAACCATCTTCGCGTCCGTACTTAATGTAGCAACCATTCTGCATTGGGACAAGTTCAATCACGGAACGCTCCCATTCCTTGCGTGGACCTCGTTATATTTCACAACCCCTTTCATTGTCTTTGTATTGTGGCTGCGTAATCGCGGACAGGATACAAACCAACCTGACGAGAATGACGCAGTCATCCCACAAGGTTTGCGGCTTGTGCTCGGAGCAGTCGGAGCCACTACGCTTGTGATTGCCATCTTCTTATTTTCAAACCCCACACTGATGATTCAACTCTGGCCGTGGACTCTGACGCCGCTGACCTCGCGCGTCATGGCCGCCATGTTTTCCCTGCCAGGCATGGTGGGGCTGGGCATGGCAATAGACTCCCGCTGGAGTTCCGCTCAGATCATTTTGCAATCTCAAGGCTTCTCCATCTTGTTGATCCTGATCGGGGTAATTCGGAACCAAGCCGATTTCAATTGGACGAGTTCAGGCAGTTGGCTATTTGTCATAGGGCTCGGGGGTATGTTGGCTGGCATCATCATGTTTTACGCGTATTTCAATGCCCGCCAAAGAACGCAATAATATTTCGGTCATTACAAAAACCATTCAAAGATAAACATAAAACACCGTGGCCGCTTATTTGTAAGCGGCCACGGTGTTTTATGTTTAAAAAGATTGAGGGTCTATTTCCCCAACAAAAAGTCCCCGCCGTCCAGTACCCCATCGGCGATCACCTTTACTGACTCCGACCTCGCCAACTCATCCAACTCAAACGATTTCAGTTTCGTCTGCGTGGTTCTCACAGATGGTTCCAAAAATTCAGCAAAGGGCAATGATGTTTTGAACAACTGATAATACAAGAACTTGCGTGCATTGCGTTTGAATTCCAGCGGAACATGAATTGCATCAGCCGCCAAAAATTCCTTCAGCTTGCTTCTTACATCTTCGATCGTCTGCGGGAAGAAGACCGTTGGATATTGTGTGAAGCGTGCCTTGCCTGCGCACAACACAGATGCGCCCATGATCGAAGCTTCCAAG
>JAVBXV010000137.1 GCA_030824405.1 Anaerolineales bacterium
ATTTACATGGACGGCTTCGCCCGTGCCCACGGCCACATGGGTGTACCAGGGACCAGACATCGTGCTGGTTCCCATCATCCTCTATCATCGTATTGACACGTCCCCAACTAACAGCCAGTATTATGTTCCTCCAGAAAATTTTGAGGAACAAATGAAACTGTTGAAAGAATGGGGATACGAAACCATCAGCACCGATCTGCTGGTAAAAGCCATCCACGAAGGCGCAGAACTCCCCCCGCGCCCGATCGTCATCACCTTTGACGATGGCAATATAAACAATTACACCACCGCATTTCCGATCATGCAGAAATATGGATTCACAGGCGTGTTGTACATTGTGGGCAATTACATGGGCGCCGACCAATTCATGAACGCAGACCAGATCAAGCAGATGGCCGCTACAGGCTGGGAAGTGGGCAGTCACGGCATGAATCATAAAGACCTGACCCTGCTCGAACCGCAAGAACAAAGAAGTGAGATCGTTGATTCGAAAAATTATCTTCAGAACACTCTTGGTGTTCCAATCAATACGATCGCCTATCCTTATGGATCGTACGACCCGAGCGTGATCGATTACTCTTATTTCGCAGGTTACACCGCAGGGATGAGTCTCGGCGCTTCGCAACAACAGGGCGCGGGTAATCTCTACGCACTGCAACGCCGCGACATCAAAGGCACATACGACCTGAATAACTTTGCCTACTTCCTGCCATGGAAAGGCGACCCGATCTATTTGCCAGCCACGCCCACTTCAACGCCGCAAGAATAGCAAAACATCACGATGTTGCAAATAAAAAAAATGCCAGAGCTTATCAAGGCTATGGCATTTTTTTGTTACTTATAAAAATTTATGGCGTTGGCGTCACGGGCGCGTTCGGCAGGATCATCGGCGTCAACGTGACCGTTGGCACAGGCACGGGTGTAGACTGCAACGGCATTAAACCACTGTAGTAAAAATAATCAGACAGGAACGTGACACGCTCCGCTTCGGTCATCGGGCGCGGGATGGAATAATCATCGAGCATGGCGGTAAGCAACTCCACGCCAAGATACTTCCCATCGTAAAAGACATGCCGATCCAAAAATTCGCGTCGTGTTTCATCGATGACTTCGCCCGAAGGCAATATATATGTCATCTGGTCGAAGAACAAATTTCCCAGCCCATAATGGATCAACGCGTCACCGCGAAATTCAAAGACATGCGGATAATGCGCCTGACTGCCGCTGACCACATCTGCGCCCGCATCTGCCACGGCACGGAAGCCGTCTTCATGGGTGTAGCATGGGCCAGGTGAGTAACATTCCTGATGCTGGAAAGTGAAGATCACCAAATATCCCTGCGCTTTCAAGTCTTTGATCTGATCGACAAAAAAATCATAATCACAATTTGCCGCGCCAGGGATCGTTGCGGTCGCTTTTGCGTATTTGATCTTTCCATTACAACCCATGATCGCGAGCTTGTTGCCGTTCACTTCCATCAACACAGGCTGGCGCGCTTCCACTTCATTTGCGCCACCGCCATAATAAGGAAGATCATTTTCTTTGTAAATTTCCAATGTTTCGAGCATGGCATTCACGCCGCGGTCTGCAAAATGATCGCCCGTCAACTCCACCACATCGGTGCCTACATCCAACAGCAGGTCGAGATACTTCGGGTCACTGCACAGGATCAAATTGCGATAACTTGAATTCGGGTATGGGCAATCTTTATCGAACGGAACCTCATTGCTAATGTGCGCAATATCCGCTTCACGCAGCCAATCGCCGATCAGCGAACCTGGATAGGTCACACCTTTCAACTCCATCGTCGCGGCTGTGGCACGCACAAGCGCGGTCACACCCGTCAAAACCACTGTAGTCAATTTTGCAGGATCACGATTCGATTCAGGCAACACCAAAACAGATGGAGCAGACAAACCAAATGTCACTTTCAACACGTATGGATTCGAATCAAAATCCTTTCGCATCGGCGATTGGCCGTCCACGGTCAACACTTTCCATTTTGGCTGGATCTCTTCAAACGGGATGATCGCCCATGTGGACGATTCTGTCCACGCAGTTTCCAACAACTCTTCAGCAGGGACGCTTCTTACATAGCCGCCAACTGGTTCGCCCCAAAGGGCAGTGAACGCCCCCAGCGTAGACTCTGCCATGATTAACGAGTGCCCAGCTAAAGGTCCAGCAGGAGCGCCTTTCCAGGTGGAGATCAAATCCGCAGAGTTGACTCCATCCACAACGGTGGCGAATGGCGCAGCGAGGGCATAGATCCACATGGAGCCTGAAGCAGAAACATCCAATTTTTGTGTAGCCGCAGCAGGGTCATTCGTGGTGGGAATATTCCAAGCCTGCGCTTGAGCCAGTAAATTTGCGGGCACGGCTGCGCTAACCCATAACGCATCTGGCATGGGGGTATTGGTAACGGTTGGAACAGGAGAAGATGTAATGGTTGCCGGAGGCGTGATTTGCGGCGCAGGCGCACAGGCCGCGAGCATGACAACACAGAGAAAGCAGAGAAGAATTTTTTTCATTTTATTTTGATATGGCATCATAAAAAGCGGGCGTGAGATCGGCAACCCGATAAATATGAATGCCGTACAATCCTTTTGTGTAAA
>JAVBXV010000170.1 GCA_030824405.1 Anaerolineales bacterium
TGGCGAGGCTTTCCATGGTCGTGTCACGGCGCGGACGTTCGTCCGTGTCCACGAGTTTGGGGTCGCCTTTTTTCTGGGGAATGGAAACAGGCACGATCTCCTGTTTGAAGCGGCCAGAGTCAATGGCGGCTATCGCGCGTTGATGCGAACGGACCGAAAATTCATCCTGCATTTCACGGTTGATGTGCGGGCGTTCTGACGCGATATTTTCGGCGGTCTCGCCCATTGAGTCTGTGCCGTACATTTCTTTCATTTTGGGGTTGGGATAACGCCAGCCAAGGGCGGTGTCATACGCGGTTAAGTTGCCGAATGAATATCCCGCTTCTGCTTTGGGAAGTGAGTAGGGTGCGCGGCTCATGGATTCAACTCCGCCTGCGAGGTACACGTCCCCTTCGCCTGCCTTGATGGCACGCGCCGCCATGTTGATGGCATTCAAGCCTGATGCGCACAACCGATTCACAGTGACGCCCCCCACTTCCAGTGGCAGACCCGCTAACAGCGCGGCCATGCGCGCCACGTCACGATTATCTTCGCCAGCCTGGTTGGCGCATCCAAGAAAAACTTCTTCAATTATTTTTGGGTCAATTTGATTGCGTTCAAGGATCGCCTTAAGTACGTGCGCCGCCATGTCATCAGCACGGACAGATGAAAGTATCCCGCCTAATGCTCCGATTGGCGTGCGAATTGCATCAATAATTACAACATCGGTCATGAGAGCCTCCAAAATTTTATGATGTGATTCTACCATCTATAAAACGAACAAAAAATATCATGATTTACGCGTTAATCTCAAATAAAAAATGAATGATATTCGGCACGCTTGTACCGTGACGCTTGGCACTACTCGCTTCCTTCCGAAACCGACATAATCAGGATGGCGAAGGAATTCACCAAATATTGTCTAACTTCTCGAATAAAGAAAAGAGGAGCCTCTAAATGGCAGCAAAAGGTTGGATCGAAGTAAGCGATACATATTGCAAAGGATGTGAGCTATGTATTAGCGCATGTCCGCAAGATGTGATGGAACTAAATATGTCACACCTGACACCCAAGGGATACCACCCCGCGCACACGTTCAAAGACGGCTGCACGGGGTGTGCTATTTGTGCCGTAGTTTGTCCTGATGCGGCGATCACAGTTTATCGTGAAGTAACAAAGGTCAATACGCCTGCTACGGCGTAAATGTCTATCGGTAGTAGGAGCGGTGTAACTCCGCCCCTACCCATCTTGGAGAAACAAATGCCAAAAGAATTATGGAAAGGCAACGAAGCCATCGCAGAAGCCGCTGTTCGCGCAGGGCTCGAAGCGTATTTTGGTTACCCAATCACCCCGCAGACAGAAGTGCTTGAATATCTTTCGCGCCGCATGCCCGAACTCGGACGTGCTTTCGTGCAAGCCGAATCAGAACTGGGTGCGGTCAATATGGTTTATGGCGCAGCCTGCACTGGCGTGCGCGTGATGTCTTCTTCTTCATCACCAGGCGTGAGTTTGATGATGGAAGGTTTATCGTATATTGCAGGAACCGAAGTGCCCGCAGTCCTCGTCAACGTGATGCGCGGCGGACCTGGCCTCGGCAACATTGCTCCCGCACAAAGTGATTACAACCAGGCCGTACGCGGCGGCGGACATGGGGATTATCCACGCATTGTATTGGCACCTGCTTCTGTGCAGGAAGCCATTGATCTAACTGTTCTTTCTTTTGATCTCGCGGAAAAATATCGCATGATCTGCATGCTCATTCTGGATGGCGCCATCGGTCAAATGATGGAACCCGCCGAAATGCCAGAGATGAAACCCGTGCAGCGCAAAGATTTCGAATGGGCCACCAACGCCACCATGGGAAAACGCGAACGCCGTTTGCTCACATCCATTTATCTGAATCCATTGGATGAAGAGCAAACCAATTTACGTTTGCTCAGCCGTTGGAAGGAAGTACAAAATAACGAAGTCCGTTACAAGGAATATTTCATCGACGATGCCGAGATCGTGATCGTCGGTTTTGGAACCGCAGGACGTGTTGCACTTTCGGCAGTCCGCGAAGCACGCGAGCAGGGCATCAAGGTCGGGCTTTTAAGACCGATCACTGTCAGCCCGTTCCCTTCTGAAAGGTTGAGCCAGCTCACAGGTCAGGCACGAGCGTTTTTGGTCACAGAGATGAACATGGGCCAAATGTTGGATGATGTCCAAATGGCAGTGCGTGGACGAGTGCCCGTCGAGTTTTACGGCAGGCCTGGCGGAGTAGTCCCCTTCCCTGACGAGATCCTAAGCGAGATCAAACGCATCAACTCCGCACCGATAGCTGATGACCATACAGACGCGAGAGACGCCTGGCTGACACGTATGACTGCGCGAGCTTAAGAGGTAATGATGACAACAATACAAATTGATAATCTTGTTTATGACAGGCCGCATGCCTTCACTGAAACACCCACACATTATTGCCCAGGCTGTACGCATGGCGTGGCGCATCGTTTGGTTGCGGAAGTGCTCGAAGAAATGAAGATCGCGGATAAGACCATCGGCGTTGCGCCCGTGGGATGCGCAGTGTTTGCATACAATTATTTTGACATCGATTTTGTGGAAGCCCCGCACGGACGC
>JAVBXV010000008.1 GCA_030824405.1 Anaerolineales bacterium
ACCTCGACAGCCCGATCGTACAATTCCTGATCAAACCGAACCTCGCATTACAGCACCTTACCACCCGCACTCCTGACCTATCCATGCTGGAAGTGGCAATCGCATCATTCCAGTCTATGCGCAAAGCAGAAGTAGAAACGGCATAACGTAGGGTTTTCGTAAGCAAAGAGACGGGCAAATTGCCCGTCTCTTTTTATTTTGTACTCATCTTATCTTGCTACCATCAAGGACATGAAAAGAAAAACTCAACGACTCTCTCGTTGGCTATGGATCTCCATTGGTTCCCTCGCCGCACTGATCGGCATCTATTTTCTTTCCACAGTTGGGCGGCCCGCTCCCGTACCTTTCAAACGTGAACTCTTTGAAGGTGTCACCTATCATCGCGAAATTCACTACCTGCCACATTCCCTGATCGCCCACATCCTGGTCATTGACACAAAAAATGCGAAGGGACTTCAGTTCATGGTCACGCCGCCAGATGACAATGGAGTAGTAGCCGCAAGAACCACATCCCAATTCCTTGAAGAATTTGGCGTACAAATTGCGATCAATGGAGATGGGTTCTTTCCATGGTGGTCGCGCAGCCCGATCGATTATTATCCGCATGTGGGAGATCCCGTCACCCCCAATGGGTTCGCCGCGTCCTACGGTGAAATTTATGCAGATGGCTTGCAGGATTCTCGTCCAGAACCAACTTTATATATCACGCGCAGAGGTGGGCTGGAATTTAATCGCGCACCAAATAAAATTTTCCACGCCATTTCTGGAGACCGCATGCTGGTTCAATCTGGCGAGATCATCGCAGACCTTGACGATACAGTCCTGCATCCACGCACCGCCATGGGGCTCAATAAAAACGGACGCTGGTTGTACATTGTCGTTGTCGATGGCAGGCAGCCGTTTTACAGCAAAGGCGCAACCTTTCAAGAGTTGGCTGAAATATTAAAAGATTTCGGCGCATTCAATGCAATGGCGCTGGACGGCGGCGGCTCTTCCACGATGGTCATTCAAGGCGAAAATGGCGAGCCGATCATTCTCAACTCACCCATAGACAGTTATATCCCTGGCCGCGAAAGACCTGTGGCAAATCATTTGGGAATTTACCTGACACGTTAAATTTACAGAATAATATTTTCAGGAGCAAATAAAAAAAACAAGCGCTCGCTTGTTTTTTTTATTTTTATTCTTTGCAACAGTATTTTTATAAGAATCCTGTTTTTATATCGCAACTATTTTGCAATATCGCCGTAATTGTGCTGCAACGAAATAAACAAAGACATGGACATAAAATGAAATAGACATCGTTCCTATATGATGGATGTAAGTGCGCATAATTCAATCACTCCATCCAGGACAATACAACCTCAATCACTACAGTCATGTAATTCGGGAGGGAAATCAAGTCCTGTATGAAGGCAGATGGGTATTACACAAAAAGCCCATTTGTAATCATGTCTCATTAATTTTTTCATTCAACAAGGAGAATATAGTTATGAAATCCAAACACCTGTTCAGAATTTTTGTACTGCTTGCCATGCTGCTTAGCGTTTTCGGAACAAGCTCACAGGCATTCGCAAAAGAAGCTCCGCTTAACCAGCTCAACGCCACGATCATTGATCGCAGCACAGCCTACTGGGATGCCATCTACCCAGGCAGCGTGGACTCGCTCCGCTATGAAAGATGGTCGTTTGCACTTACCGAAACAAATGATTTCTCGATCACCGCAACCACCACCAGCGGCGATCTCGTTCCCCTGCTCACTTTGCTGGATGGAAACGGAAACCCGCTTACCCAGGCGGCTGGCTCTTTGACCAGCAATCAACCTGCCGGGTCCTATTTTGTTCAGGTTCAACCTCAAACTGGCAGCGGTTTCTATAACTTAACCATCCGAAAAGTGACACTGGTGGTAGAGCCATCTGTATCCACCGTTGTGACTCCAGCGAGTTTCAATATTGGGCAAACGGCTGTTGCCACCATCAGCCTGAACAATGTCCCTGCCAGCGGATATACCAGCGCTGAATTCACCTGTACATATAACTACAGTGTTGTTGAAGTAAGCGGCATTACAGATGCAGGTCTCTTTGGTGCGGACTCGGTCATGGTTGTTAATGGCCCGCAAAATGGTGAGTTCATTGTTGCCCTCGCAGGCAGCAACGGCAATAAAGCAACCACCAGCGGAGCAGCTTTTACTTTCACAGTAACAGGCTTACAGGCGGGTGAATCGCCAGTCGAGTGTACTGCCCGCGTTTCCACTGGAGACGCAACGCTTACTGGCATCCCATCCACCCCTGCCACTGTGACAGTCAGCACGCCACAAGGCGCACTCGCCGGGCAGGTTCTGGCCAGCAAACCCGTGACCGTCAGCCTGTACAACGCAGACACCACCCTTGCATCGTCTGTGGTGGTTAATCCAGACGGCACTTTCAATATGCCTGCGCTTGCAGGAACATACACAGTAACTGCAACGGCCTCAGGTTTCCTCAGCGCCCAAGGATCTCCTGTTATCACCAGTGGGAACACCACCACAATGCAGACCATCAGCCTGATCGCTGGCGACATTGACGGGAACGGCGTGATTGACCAATACGATGCGATGA
>JAVBXV010000007.1 GCA_030824405.1 Anaerolineales bacterium
TACGACCAGCAGACCGCGCGCATTTTTGACCATGAAATGCTCAGGTGTTTTGAATCATTCAATCCCTTTTCCATTTTTGAAGCCGAATATACTGGCAGAGGTTTTGCCTGCGGGCATGCCGCAGTGGCGGCTGCACTATGGGCAGCCAAAAAACTTGGCGCAAATAGAGTTCAACTCTTAAAGTACGCCACCTCTGGCGATGTCACCCAGGATTTTTCTTCCGTTGTTGGCTATGGCGCGGCGGCAATCTTGAAACCGTTATAATCAACTCATGTTCGCCCGCCTCGCCGTCAACATCTCCGCCATCTCAGGCATTTTTGATTACATCGTCCCGCCCGAACTTGCAGCGCAAATTCAGGCGGGTTGTCTTGTTGTTGCGCCTTTTGGAAATCAGACGGTGCAGGGCATCGTCATTGAAATAACAGACTCTTCCCCCATACAGAATCTCAAATCGATCATTGACCTGCTCGACCCTGCCCCCGTTCTGACTCCGCCGCAAATTGCTCTTGCCATTCGAATGGCAGAGACTACGCTGAATCCACTTGCCGCGATCGTCAGCCTCATGCTTCCCACTGGATTAAGCCAGCAAGCGGATGTGTTGTATCAAATTGCAAACGAGACCACAGATCATGGATCTTTGTCCACGGTCAATGGCCGCCTGCTAAAACTTCTCGCCGAACGCGGCGCATTACGCGGACGTCAGATTGATTCCCATTTCGCAAAAGTGGATTGGCGCAAGACTGCAAATGTTTTGGTAAAGAAGGGCGTTCTCTTCGCGAAGAATGTTTTGCCCCCGCCGCGGGTGAGACCAAAGTACATTCGTGTTGCGCAACTGTCGGTTAAGCCTGAAGCGGCTGAATTGGAAATGGAATCGCTCGGCTCCACTAAATCAACTCTGGCGCGTCGTCAAGCCGCTTTGCGATTCCTCATCCAACAGCCTGATGCGATCAACCTTTCTTGGATCTATGCTGAAACTGGCTGCAATATTTCAGACCTGCAGGAACTCGAAGAGCGCGGACTGATCCGCCTGTTTGAGAATGAAATTTTCCGCGACCCGTTGGGGAAAATTGAGAAACAAGTACCAGCTGAAGAATTGACGTTAACCCCCGAGCAGAACTCCGCCTTGCAAAAAGTCATTGCAACCTTCGGTGTTCAGCCTTCGACTTTTCTTTTATATGGTGTTACAGGTTCTGGCAAAACAGAAATTTATTTGCGCGCCGCAGAAGAGACGATCAAACGCGGCAGGCAGGCAATTATTTTGGTACCCGAAATTGCGTTGACACCACAAGCGGTTCGTCGATTCTTATCGCGCTTTCCTGGGCAGGTGGGGCTCGTCCATTCGAAGTTGTCGGAAGGGGAGCGCTACGATACATGGCGGCGCGCGCGTTCTGGAAAATTAAATGTCATCATCGGTGCGCGTTCGGCATTGTTTTCCCCTTTGCCCAATGTTGGCCTCATCGTCGTGGACGAGTGCCACGATAGTTCCTATTATCAAGCCGAGCCGCCGATCTATAACGCAGTGACCGCTGCGCAAGATTATGCGCGTTTGTGCGGCGCGGCGTGTGTGCTTGGTTCTGCCACACCCACAGTGGAACAAAAATTCCAGGCAGATAACAAAAGAATTGAAATTTTAGATTTGCCCAATCGCGTCACAGATTCGAATCTCCCGCCTGTGCAAGTTGTAGACATGCGCGAAGAATTGAAAAACGGCAATCGCGGAATCTTCTCGCGCAGTTTAGCCGAGTCACTGGCGGAGACGATCTCGCGCGGTGAGCAGGCGATCATCTTTCTCAACCGCCGCGGCACAGCCACCTATATCTTCTGCCGTGACTGCGGATATGTATTGAAATGCCCCAATTGTGAAACGCCGCTGACTTTGCACGTTGAACGTAAAGAACAATTGCTCTGCCATCACTGCGGATACACACGCAAAAAACCGAGCAAGTGCTCGCAATGCAATGGCAATCAGATCCGTGAATATGGATTGGGCAGTGAAAAAGTGGAAGCGGATATCAATGCGATGTTTCCGCAAGTGCGCACACTGCGCTGGGATTGGGATACCACCCGTCAAAAAGATGCGTATGAAATGATCCTGACGCATTTTGCCAACCATCAAGCGGATGTGCTCGTAGGCACGCAAATGCTCGCCAAAGGATTGGATCTCCCGCTGGTCACACTCGTGGGCATTGTGCTTGCAGATGTGGGCTTGAGTTTGCCTGACCCGTTCGCGAGTGAAAAAGTTTTTCAAACGCTCACACAAGTGGCGGGCAGGGCAGGGCGTTCTTCGCGCGGCGGCAAGGTGATCTTGCAAACGTTCATGCCTGAACATTACGCGATCCAGTTTGCGGCAGAGCATGATGTGAATGGATTTTATGAACGCGAGCTGGCTTATCGCAAGCAGTTGGGATATCCACCGTTTGCGCGGCTGGCGCGTTTGGAATACCGCCATGCGGATAATCTCAAGGCGGAGGATGAATCTCAAAAACTGGCAGGCAGGCTCAAGGCTAAGATCGAAGTGGATGCACTTCGTCAAACAGAATTGATCGGGCCAGTCCCATCTTTTTTTGCAAAAGAAAATGGCGAGTATCGCTGGCAG
>JAVBXV010000186.1 GCA_030824405.1 Anaerolineales bacterium
GATTGAAAGTAAGATAGCCTTTGTCTTTCACGGTGGTGTCGCCGCCGTAATAGGCAACGAGCGCGTGCGAAAATTCATGCAGGCAAAGTGAAAAGATCCAGCCAAGCAGAACAACAAGAAAGGTCATTTGAAATTCTCAATTTCTTTTTGCATCACTTCAACGGGGAAATCCATGCCGTGTGCGGGGTAAATGCGTTTGATGCCCATCGGTAAAATTTTCTTCCAACTTTGCACCACTTGATGAATATCATCTGCAAGCACGGGCAGGCCGGGCGTGAGGCGCAAATACCAATCGTTCATGGCCATGTCGCCAACGATGGCATCGCCTGAATCAAGCAGGATGCTGGAATGTCCCTGCGAATGACCGGGCGTGTAAACCACTTTACCGGGGATGCCATATTCAGATAACGACATGCCGTTGTCATCGAGCACGATATCCACTTTTATTTTTGGAAGATGTGGATGAAGGATTTTTTTTGCAGACCAGGACATGAAACGGCCATAGGGCGTTGTGCCATCTGGAAAAGGCGGTTCACCTGTCTCGACCATAAACTGGTCCTGTGCGTGAACAGCGACTTTGGCCCCGGTCATTTCGCGGATATCGCTCAGGCAGGTGATGTGATCCCAGTGCCCATGCGTGAGCAGGATCAAGTCAATTGATTTTGGGTCCACAGAAAGTTTTTTCATCGTTCTGGTGAACGATGAAAGGCCGCCCATTGCGCCCGCATCCACGAGGATGGTTTTTTCGCCGCGCAGGAGAAAACAATTGCAAATGCCAACAGGGATTCGATCGAAGGTGAATGTCATTTTATATGCTTATTTTTCATAACCGTTTGGATGGGTTGTGTGCCATTCCCATGCGCTGGAAAGAATTTCCTGCATGTTGGTATGGGTGGGCTTCCAGCCAAGGTCATTCATAATTCTGTTTGGCGAGGCAACGAGGCGCGCCGAGTCACCGGGCCTGCGCGGGGCTTCAATGACGGGAATGGCATGGCCTGTTACTTTGCGGGCGGTCTCGATCACTTCGCGGACAGAGAAGCCATTGCCGCTGCCAATGTTGTAGATCATCTTGTCTTTTGCGTCCAGTGCGCCAAGGGCGAGAATGTGCGCGGAAACCAGATCTGCAAGATGGATGTAATCACGAATGCAGGTTCCATCTGGGGTGGGGTAGTCTGTGCCGAAAATGGTGGCAGACTCAGCCTGCCCCAATGCAATTTGCAGAACGCGCGGAATGAGATGTGATTCAGGTTGATGCGCCTCACCGCGCCCGGGCAAAGCTCCGCTGGCGTTGAAGTAGCGTAAGGCGGCGAAGTGCAGTCCATAAATACTGCGATACCATTCGAGGGCTTGCTCGGTCATCAACTTGGTGTGACCGTAGACATTGGTTGGTCCAATGGGAGAGTCTTCGCTTAATGGCTCTTCGCTGGATTGATATACGGCGGCTGTGGAGGAGAAGACAAGTTTCTTGACGCCCGCACGCACGGCAATATCCATAAGCTGCAGGGAATTGGTGAAGTTGTTGCGGAAAAACTTGCCAGGGTCTTTCATGCTGTCGCCTGCTTCGATGAATGCGGCAAAATGCATGATGGCATCGTATTTGTTGGCGGTCAGGGCTTCTGCGAGCGCATGGCTATCGTCCAACGAGGCGTGGATGAATTGAGCATCTGCGGGAACCGCCGCGCGATGACCAGTAACCAGAGAGTCGAATACAGTGACGGAATGTCCTGCTTTAATAAGTGCTTCGGCTGTGGCGGACCCAATGTAACCAGCTCCGCCTGTAACAAAGATGTTCATTTTCTCTCCTGGGAAGTTTTTTTGTGATGTAGGAAAAAAGTAAAGTTGATGTTCGATAAAAAATTATATCTTATTGTTGCGGCTCTTCCTGCCATGCTGCCGTGTACCAGCGCAGGTAGTCTTCTACATGTGCGCTCCAGTAGGTTTCTGTATGATCGCCAGAAAATAAGTGGAATTCATGGATGTAACTGGCGCGGGTGAGTACTTCTTCCAATAAGGCGCCGCTGCCTAGTTCTTTATCCTGATCGCCAATGTCAAACCATAAGCGCGGACGGGATTTGTCTGGAATGTTCTTAATGTAGTTTTCAACATACGGGGCATTGTCTTTGAATGTGGCAGGGGAGTGTAATCCCAGCGAGCCAAATAGTTCGGGATATTCAAAGCCGAGTTTCACTGTCCAGCCGCCGCCACGGGAGAGGCCGCCAAGCGCGCGATGTTCACGATCTGTGAGCGTGCGATAGTTCTCATCCACGTAGGGGATGATGTAGTAAACCATACGATCTCCAAAACCTGCCCCTGAAGGGGCGTTCCAGTACCGGTCATCTGGGAAGACGATAATGAATGGTGCGGCTTCCCCTGAGTGGATCAGTTGGTCTGCGGTGGTTGGAGCGCCAAGGCGCACCCATTGATCCTGGGTGTAGGTTTGTCCATGCAAAAGATAGAGGACGGGATATTGCGTGTCTGTGGATTCTTCGTAACACGGCGGAAGGTAGATCAAAAATGGCTGTGGTGGGACGGTGGTTGAGATGACGTCCTCTTTCACTTGGCCGGGTTCGGTCAG
>JAVBXV010000284.1 GCA_030824405.1 Anaerolineales bacterium
TTTTTCAGTTCAGATTTCCCCCCTCCCTCTGTTATTGCTCCCAGCCTACCCCCCCTACGTTGCTTCAAAGCCTTCCCAAAAAACCAGAATGCATTTAAAAATTGAATGGGGTGCCTAGTCAGAAATACACTGATAATGGTCCAGTTGGTGTTTTGTGCTGGGGGTTACGTGTGTGACCCACGTCTGTTTGCTGTAAAGGGTTGTGAGTTAGTCCGTCAGGAGAATGAATTGGCAGAAGTGGCCCTTTAAATCCTAAGGAATGAATTGCTTGTGGCGTTGACGGGATACCTTGCCACTGCACGGACGAATATAATTTATGATCCGAACTCGTGCCGCGCCGCCAATAAGCGAGAACGACACTTGTTCAAGGGAAAAGATATAGATGCTCCAACTCGGTACCAAATTTGTCCGATGACCCATTAAATTGGGGCAGTTACTGGGTTCACTGTGACTTTCCCTCCATTACATTCCAAGGCAGTCCAATATAGTCCACTTCCGTCCGTTAAAATCCCTTTTTATATGGCGACAACGCAAACCGCATACCAATGAAGCTAGTGACCAATCTGGTACAAAATAGGGCACGCCTTATTAAACCATTCAATTTAAAACTCAAACCGGTCCGAAAGACTTCAGATTATCACAGATAGAACCAAGAATTTCTAATTCGTTAAATTTACTCGATATTTTTTTTGACGCGTTTGGTTTTGTTTGTAACAATTTGATATTGACGGGCACAAAAAAGGGATCGGTCGCAAAACGACTGGTCCTTTTTTTGTTCTAAAATGAGGAAGCTGTTTGAAATGTGTGGGGGGGGGAAGTGTGTTCATGCAAAAGCCTCATGCAAAGCCAGCCAGTCCGACAATAATTGATGGGCTAGCCATGTGATCCAACAGGGGTTGGATGCGACTACAATCCCCCCACTCACAGCTGAAGGCTCCACTACTGGCATTAACACTGATCCGAACATGAGATTCTCCGGCCTCATCGAAGCCCAGTTCATACGAAAGGTCTCCTTTCCCCCTGTTGGTGAGTTTAGGGCAGGTTCCAGAAAACAGAATCCTGATACATGTTTTGGTTCCTTCTCGGTAGCTTTTTGACATTGATGAGCATCTTGAACACATCATCTCTCTTCTTGGTTCACCGATTCCACCCAAGCCACTCCAGACGTTATTTTATTTCTTTAAGGTGCTGGTGCGATTCGCATGCCGCCCAGCCGGATCTTGGCGGTAGTAACTGCCGAGAACATTGTAAAGGTCGGGGGCGTGCTTCTGGAGTGCGAGGGGGCGATCGAAAAACTCCTCGGTAATTACAGCGAAAAATTCAGCTTCGCTTTGCGCCCCATATGCGTCAATAAAGGTTTTGTGGCCCTTTTCGGAGAGGCTGCGTAACCGCAGAAATTCGCGGGAGCATACGGCTACCCATTCAGCGAGTTGTTCTCGATCGACGAGGGGCGGGGTGCCGTTGGCGGATCCATCAAGCATGTCGAGCTTGTGGGCAAACTCGTGATAGACCACGTTATGACCTTGTTCTGGGTGACGTGCCCCGTGGAGGACAGCATCCCAAACAAGGACCACCGGACCTTGAACGAAAGCCTGGCCAAGGATAGGAACCGGGGCTTCCACCACACTATCCAGGCGCTCGAAGAAACCGGGTTTACGTTCGGGGCGCACAACGGTGGAGGGGTAGACAAGAATCGATTCCACGTTACGGTAGTACTCATCATGGGGGAGAGCCAGGAGCAGCAAACATGCCTGGGCCGCGATGGTGACACGGATCTCATCGGTCAGCTCAAGGCCACCGCACCCTTCCCAGTGCTTCTCCTCCAGGAGAAGACTTGCACCATCCTACGCAGTTCGGCGCTCTCAGCCTCATCAAGCATGTTGTAGTGAGCCACGTTCATGCGCAGAAAGGCTTCCCACTCTGAGGGGAATGGATGTTCTAGCGTCTCAGCACGGTGATGGTTACGGAGCCAGTGGAACATTTTTATTGTTTTTTCCAACAACATTTTCAATCCACGACGACAAGGCCATGCTGGTTTTTAAGGTTTCATCAGGTATGGTGAGATTATTTTTTACGGCGAGGTCTTTACCATATTTGAGCTGGCTTTCGCTTGGGCCACCACCCACAGCCCTTATTGGCGGCTCGTAATAACCCATCTTGTTGTGGACGCCCTTACAGAACCGCTGCCATGTCTCCTTGTTCTCCACAACCTGATCCAGAAATTTCTCCATCTTACTGGTCAGCTCGTAATTGATCACCCAAGAATGCTTTTTCCGTAAATAGTCGATAAGTGTCTCCCCAGGGACAAGAGGTACCACCTTCCCTTTTTCTTCCTTTACATAACCGCGGTCGGTAATGTTCTTGGTAATGGCGGCGTATGTCGAAGGGCGACCTATATCAAGCCGTTCCAACTCCTTCACCAGAGAACCTAGGGTAAATCTTCCGGGAGCTTTGGTCTTTTTTTCTTCAAGGACTTCTTTGATCTTCGGGACTAAGTCGCCAACTTCTACCGGGGGCAACAACTGCAACTTATCTTCATCTTTCTTTTTTTCCTCATCAACCTCTGCGTACACCTTGAGAAAACCGTCGAATTTGAGAACCCTACCAGCGGCCTTAAACTTTTCCCCGGCTACCTCAAAGAGCATGGTTGTGGAGTCAAAGAGGGCCGGTGCCATTTGGCTGGCGACAGCACGTCTGAATATCAGGTCGTACAGCTTGGCATGATCAGAGGTAAGCCCTTCTTTCTTTATTATGGATGCAATGTCAGCGGCCGAGTGCATATGCGTAGGTCGGATGCCTTCATGCGCCTCAGCCTGAGAATTCTTTGACTTATGCTGGTTCGGCTTTTTCGGTAGATAGTTGGCGCCAAGCGCTTTCCCCAAGAATTCTCGAATCTCTTTGATAAAGGCTTCATCCATGCGGACAGAATCTGTACGGTGATAGGTGGTAATACCGTGGTCAAAAAGCCCTTGAGCAAGTTTCATTGTCTGCTCCGGGGAGAATTTCAGGCGAACAGCCGCAGCGGCTTGCAAATCGACAGTCGTGAATGGTGGTTTGGGCGACTGTTTGACCTCCTTCTTTTCAACTTTTACAGCCAGGACATGGATTCCGCCGCGAATGGCTGCGATAACCTTCTCTGCGTCCAACAATTTCTGAAATTTACCTTTGGCATGGCGAGCCAAGAAGGTCGATCCATCTTTATCCAACTGAATATCGAGCATCCAATAAAGGGAGGGTACAAAATCCCTAATCTCTCGCTCACGATCAACGACGAGACGAACTGCAGGCGATTGTACCCGGCCCACGCTATATTTACCGCGAAGACTTTTGCTGGTAATCGGTGAAAGGATATAACCCACCAACCGGTCGCCGATCCTTCTGCCAAGGAAGGCATTGTAGAGGCCCGTGTTCGTCTGCTCGAAAGGTACCGCTTTGGCAAGGGCTTCCTTCAGGCCTTTTTCAGTCACTTCATAAATTTCCATCCGCAGACATTCCTTGGCGACGGATTTTACTTCTTCATAGATGTGGCAACTAATGGCATAGCCTTCCCTGTCGGGGTCGCCTGCCAGCATGACGGTTTCGCCCTTGGCTGCAGCCCGCAGTTCATTGGGCAGGTGCATTTTCTTTCCGTGGTAAACGAAGGTAGGCTCGTAGGTCTTCAAATCGACACCAATCTGAGCGTCAGGCAGGTCTTTGAAGTGACCCACTGTGGACATGGCTCTCAGTTTGAGAATTGATTGAATTTTTTTCGCCTTGGTTGGCGACTCGACAATAATGAGCATGAAATTGATTTTAATTAAGCGGCTGAAACTCGTGCAAAATAGCAAAGCTGCCTGCTTGCCGCCGCTGTTGTGTATTTATATATTGGAGGCAGTCAATCCTAATCTATTCCTGTAAACGGCCGCATTTCAATATCGCAAACGCCACCGACGTTTGCCATTTTCGGTTTGCCGTCCCCCTGGCACTGTTCTCCTCTAGTGCTTTTCACCAAGCTTTTCAAACACTTTCATCAGCTCAATTGGGAGGGGAAAAACGATAGTGCTGTTCCTCTCTACGGAGATTTCGGTAAGTGTTTGTAGATAGCGCATCTGCATTGCGGCAGGGTTCTGGCTGAGGGTGTTGGCTGCTTCCAGTAACTGTCGGCTGGCCAGAAGTTCACCCTCTGCTGCAATAACCTTGGCACGCTTTTCCCGCTCGGCTTCGGCTTGCTTTCCCATGGCGCGTTGGATTTGTTCTGGGAGGTCCACACTCTTGAGTTCAACGGCGGAGACTTGGATGCCCCATGGTTCGGTGGAGGAATCGATGATCTCACGGAGTCTCAGGCTCAGCTTCTCGCGGTCCGCCAGCAGTTCGTCCAATGTCACTTCACCGAGAATGGATCGCAGGGTGGTCTGTGCAATCTGACTGGTAGCATAGTTGTAGTTCTCCACGCCGAGGATAGCCTGTTTGGCATCCATTACCTTGAAGTAGACAACAGCGCTGACCTTCAGGCTGACGTTATCACGAGTGATTATGTCCTGGCTTGGCACATCCAAAACTACGGTGCGGAGACTGATGCGTACGGCCGTCTGAAAGGGGCGGAAGACGAAGACAAGGCCGGGTCCCTTGGGATCCCTGTTCACTTTGCCGAGCGTGAACACTACCAGCCGTTCATATTCATTCACTACCTTGAGACAGCTTACGAGCCAAAAAAATACGACAAGAATGAATGGTCCAAAGCCTATTGCCATGTTGTACAGTGCTTGCATGCGGTCCTCCGGAAAAAGGGATAGAAACTTGAGTAATTCAAACTATTAATCAGTTTGTTACCCTGGCCAAGTCATCGAGTAAGGCTTTATGAAACATTGCCGGTTCTTCAATCTGCGGGGCATGTCCAAAACCGGGGGATTCGGCTCGATACTCTTGCCATTTCCTGCTCCTTGATTCAGCCCTAAATAGGCTTTATCGGTAGCAGGAGCAGAGTGTCCACTGTAATTTTTTAGGGATAGCTATGCAATTAACCTTATCCCCCGCCCTTACAGGCTTGTGGTTTCAATAAACTGTTGGATTCGTCGCCATATTGAACGCGAAAGGCATTCAAACGCTGCCGGACAACATTCCAATGATTTCCGTTCCTAATCAAGGCAATGCTACCCCATAGCCACGCTTTTTTCATGGAAACTTGCAATTAGATGTCGCCCCCTCAAAGTTGTTCTTCATGGGGAGTCGCGGCGCGTTCGGTGATTAACGACCGTGCTGAGAGCGGATTGTTGTTGATGCCGGAAAATCGCCTAATGGACTATCGCGATCAGTGCTCTTGATAAATTTGGTAATTTTTATAGCGACCGGAAATCCTATGACTACCACAAAACCGTTGTCATCCAAGGGAATCCTTGCGGATTTGTTTCTGTAATCGCAGTCTAATCACCCTCTATTCAGCGGAGAACTCTTTTATTTTTCAAGGGATTATGCCATGATGTCTTCTTGAGCACTATCCTACAATTTCTTGAATAGAACCGGCCGACAGCCGACTCGAATTTCTGAAATTAAGGCGCAGACCTGCGTCTGCCCATATAATACAGCGAGTGAGAGGAATGATAGTTAAACAAGCCGACGACAAGCAACCCCAGTTGGATATACTGCGTGATCTTCTCACCCATCCCGATGCTGACGCCGGAACAAAAAAACGCATCGAACAAGAAATCCGCAACATCCAGGCCGGTGTCCGTGGCGAAGCTGAAGCGGCTTATGAGATGCAGGTTCATTACGGCGCATCGAAAAACTGGATGATCATAAATGACCTGCGTATTGAGCATGACGGACTGGTCGCGCAAATTGACCACCTGCTCATCAACCGCCTCATGGATATTTGGGTCTGCGAGAGCAAGCACTTTACCGAAGGGATAGCCATCAATGACCACGGCGAGTTTTCTGCCTTCTTTGGCAGCAAACCCTACGGTGTCCCCTCTCCCATCGAGCAAAACAACAAACACATCCTGATTCTTCAACGCTTCTTTAACTCAGGAGCAGTCAAGCTGCCTTCCCGCTTGGGTTTCACCATCAAGCCAACCCTGAGAAGTCTGGTGCTGGTCTCCAAGGGAGCGAGGATCAGCAGGCCTAAAAAGAAAATCGATGGACTCGATTGCATCGTCAAAAATGATCAGATGTGCCAATTGATCGAAAAAGCTATGGACGGCAGTAACCCGTTAATCGTAGCAAAATTCATCGGCCTGGATACCTTGGAAGGGATCGCGAGGGACATAGTCAGCCATCATAAGCCCATCCAGTTTAACTGGGCTGCAAAGTTTGGGCTTTCGATGGATCGATATGAGGCCGCTAAAGTCGCGATAGTTGAGGATGCGCCAGCAATGGAACCGGCACGGCTCAATCAAGAAAACAACACTGCGCCTCCCACGACAGAGAACGAGAAAAATGGTGAGCAGCAAAGTTCCAAGAAAAAACTAATCTGCAGTGCTTGTGAAATCCCAATTACATACACAATCGCTAAATTCTGCTGGTTCAACAAGAAAAGATTCAACGGCGATATTTACTGCATGGAAGGCCAGAAGAAATTTTAATTAGGCGCACAAACATGCGAGTCAAGATATATTGGAACTATCTTGACCGGTTAAAAAAATAGAACAGCTTTTTCGATCTTGATTGTCCTATCGCTTTATATCTTTGTTTTTTGACTTTGTCTTATTCCTGAATCTAACCACGGGAATTGTTTTAATATGCCGAAATTACATAAATATTTAACATGCACGACGGTTAAATATCTTACGTAAAAATTGGCATAACCATACTGTTATGTTTCTCAGGAGTCGGAATGATACTTGGTAAAAATGGAAAGTTTAAAGGAAAAGGATATGTGTGCTTTATTGATGTATTGGGCTTCTCAAATGACATTCTTAAAAATTGGCACAATTCAGAGTCTAATCCCTTAGAAAAAATACTATCGATCAAAGATAAAATGCCTATTTTTGATGAGTCTTCTGAGGAAAATGAAAGCGACTCTCATCGAAAATATGTATGCAGAGTGAACACGATTTCAGATAGCGTAACTATATGCTTCGGTTATGATGAAAAAATTATAGTAGGTGATATGGTTCTTGGGCTTGAAGCTGTAATTGGCAATATCGCCTATATTTGGTCAACATTTATAAGTGAAGGATACACGATCAGAGGTGCGATTGATTATGGAGACATATACTGGGATACCAATGAGTTGATAGGTCCCGCATTTATCAATGCTTATCGGCTTGAGTCTGAAGTTGCTAAAAATTCAAGAGTAATTGTTTCTTCTGACCTGAATCGCGAACTTAAAAATCTCTTCGTGAATTTTGAGAGTGTATTAACGGAACATCTAATCAAAAGGTTCAGAAAGGATGTAGATGGATACATAATTATTGATCCGTCTTTGCTTTATGATACCGAAGAGCAGAGAGCTCAACTTATCGATGACTTACAGATTATGAAAAATAAAGTTAACTCTGGCATCATCAAAGAAAAGTATACCCCACTTATAAGTATGTTAAGTAAAGAAACGCCAGTAACATTAGATAAGCATGAGTTTGGTAAGTACTAAACATAACAATAAATTCCAGTGTGACCGGGCGGGGGCTCAGTGTTTCGGACCGGTGTTTCACTTGCAATCTTTTACTGTTCAGCAGTCGGCGTCGCTCCCAGCCGCCCGGCCCCGGAATTTGGCGTTATGCTTAGAAATCCCAACAAAGGAGCCGATGGTTAATTCATCTGGAATTTTGGGGACAGTGTGGGGAATTAAAAATAAGATAAACGTGGTGGATGGCGGATTTGGTGGCGGTTCTTCTTCTGTTGAAACGCTTTTTACGGCAAACGCCGCAAAAGGTGTATTATAACTTCAACAAAATCTAGTGAATTTTTCCCGGCGCGGCGGCCTTGGGAGCAGGGAGCCCACCGCTTCGGCAGCAGGTTCGACAAGGTATCCCACATGTATCCCGGACCACTCGCGAAAGGCCTTCAATCCAAGGTGACGCGGGTTCAACTCACGCAGTCTTTGGTTCGTATAAATTGGAAAAGTCTTGACCGTCGGGCCATAATTTTTTCCCGGTATTTAATACCAAATTAGCCCTTAGGTAGGTTTAAGGAATGCTATCCGGTTTCTGGTTATCTCGCAAAATTGCATGATAGCCCGTTAGCTGATACTCAAACACGCTGATTTTCTGACAGTCAGGCTAGGGATAGTGAATGATAACCAGAAACCGGATAATAACTTGTTAAAAGAAATGACAGTGACGCGAAGAACAGAAAAGTTTCTTAATTTTCTCGAAGATAACCCATCAATAAGGGAAAGAATAGGAGCAGCGCCTGACCGCACAATGATTTTTTGTGGCCATTTTGAAAAAGAGATCTGGGCCGAGTATGAAGGGTTGCGCAGAAGATTTAGTTTTTTAGCGAATTTTAAATTGCTTCACGAAATATTGAAGTCCATTGAGATAGCACATGCAAACTATAGTGACTTGTATTCTTGGATAAAGGCAATAGGAAATGAAGCTCCTGAAAAAGAGAATTCGTTTTTGGCGTGGAGCGCGGTCTCGAAAATAATGTGTTCAAATGCAAGAGGCAAGGTTTCTTTTTTAATTGGAGATGGGGTTAACCCAGTAAATAAAGTATTTGCAAAAGTTGAATTGGAGACACTTATAAATAACCAGAATCTTCATCCAAATTCATATGATATGTTGCGCTATTGTAACGATCGCCTACAAAATGAGAGAGAAGATGTTAGAGTTGTATTTATCGATGTCGACTAATACTTATCTGATACGGACAAAAAATCCAGGTGATACAATTTAACCGTTGTGATTAGACAATAAATTCAATTAGGAAATCAAAATGCCCACATTGAAAACAAGAAATTTTTTTATTAGTCATGCATGGTCTTATGAATCTCACTACAACACACTAGTTAGCCTGTTCAATGAGGAGCCAAATTTCTCTTGGTGGAATTATAGCGTACCCAGTAGTGACGCCTGCCATGACAAAACAACATCTGGTCTTAAATCATGCCTAACAAGACAAATAAATCCAGCCAAAGGAATTATTATCTTAGCTGGTATGTGGGCTGCTTACAGCGGTTGGATTGAGTATAAAATTGACGAATATGTAAGATTAAGTAAAACAATAATGGGGGTTAGGCCTTGGGGTCAAGAGAGGCCACCAACAAAAGTTAAAAATGCTGCAAACATTATGGTCAATTGGAATCGTTCTAGCATTATTTATGCAACAAGAGACCTGATTTAAGTTGAGAACTCAGGATGAATTTGGAATTAGAAATTGAATTCAGTTCTAAGGAATTGCCTGGCCTTTATCAGTCTGCCGATAAGGCCTCACTTGATTCCCAAAATCAATATTTGTTTGGAATAAAGGCATACACGTTTTTCCTAATAGTTGCAGCTATTGTAGCGTTTTTTGCGAATAATTCTGCTGACACCGCAATAGTATCAGCATTTCTTTTCCTTGTTTCGATTGGAATCACTATTTGGCTGAATGTTATTAAACCAGAAAATATTTGGTACAATGGAATGGCAGTTGCTGAGTCAGTTAAAACGCGTTCTTGGCGATGGATGATGAGAGCAGAACCATATGATGGGCCTGAAAAAGTTGAGGTCGTATCAAGAGAGTTCATTACTGATCTAAAAAAAATGTTAGAACAAAACAGATCGTTGGGGGACACTATAGGGGTAGAGTCAAGCGCCGCTGATGCAATCTCCCCCAAAATGCTTTCAGTAAGATCATTGCATTTTGAGGAACGTGCAAAATTTTACAAAAAATTTAGGGTGGATGAGCAGGCACTTTGGTATTGGAAAAAAACAAAATTCAATAAAAGAATGGCAACATTTTGGTTCTGGATAATGATTGCTTTGCATGCTTTAGCAATTTTATTTCTTTTATATAAAATCAAAGCTCCAGGAACTAGGTTGCCAATTGAAATTTTAGCATTATGCGCAAGTTCAGTTTTAAGCTGGCTGCAAACAAAAAAACATAAAGAATTATCGTCATCTTACTCATTAACAGCACAAGAAATATCCCTGATTAGAGGTGAATTTTCATATGTCGATTCTGATGAATCTTTGTCTAAATTTGTAATTGACAGTGAAAATGCATTCTCGAGAGAACATACTCAATGGTATGCGAGGAAAAAAGAATGAAGAGTGGCACAATAAATAGTTTCGCTAACGACCGGCTTCACTCGGGTCCCGCAAACTGCCCTCGTGCAATAATGGGTGGCGATAATGATGGTGTCCCTTGTGAAAAGCAGTGGTGCCGTTGAAATTAGAAAGAGCGTTGGTCAATATTGATTTGAAAAGTGTTAACCACGGGGAAAGTGACTTTTTCCCGGTATTTTATACCAACCTGGCTCATCAGGTGGACTAACCGGAATGATATCTGGTTTCTGGGTATCCCTCAAAGTTGCATGATTTCCAGTTAGATAAAGCCTAAATACGCCGTTTTTTAATCTTCCTGGATGGAAGCAGTGAATGATAGTCAAAAACCGCATAATTACTTGTTAGCTTCAATCGAGGCAATAAGGAGAAAATGTGTTTTATCACGTAATAATTAAACCAAAATCAGACAAGTGGTACGGCGAAACTAAAACAGATCTTACAAAAGAACAGCTGTTGTCTAGATATGTTGAACCATACGAGCAAGGGAAACCTATATTGATCAATGGGAAAACTGTGCCACCCGAGGATATTGAACGAATCAAGTTCCATCGTAGCGAAAAAACAATAGAATCATATGTTCCAGCGATTAAAGCTGAATCAAGAAAGTCTTCTGTATCCATCATTGGTGGTCTATCTTACACGCATACAGCCATAAACCGCTCAAAAGATGTCACGGATGAATTTATTGAAGGGCCGCCTGGGTATAAAAAAGTACTTGTCGAAGCTAAAATAAGTTCTGGGGCAAGAGGTTCGGATAAAAGCAAAGTCTTTATTGTCCATGGAAGCGACAAAGCTGCACAATCAAAGGCGGCACGTTTTGTTGAAAAGCTTGGCTTGGAAGCGATTATTTTGCACGAGAAGGCAAGTTCAGGAAGAACAATAATCGAAAAAATAGAGCACTATTCCGACGTCGGATTTGCAATCGTTCTCTATACACCTGATGATGTCGGCAATGTAAAGAGTAAATCTGAAGAACTTAATGGCAGAGCTCGACAAAACGTTGTTTTTGAGCATGGATATCTCATTGGCAAGTTGGGTCGCGAGAATGTAGTTGCATTAGTTGAGTCACCAATAGAGTTGCCTAACGATATTAGCGGAGTAATTTATATCAATATTGATGAGGCGTCAGCTTGGCATTTACAACTCGCAAAAGAGATGAAGCAGTCTGGATACAACATTGATATGAATGACTTAATTTGAAAATCTAACCAATAAGGATTGTAACGATTCGCGCAGCGATCATTTTCAATCCTTATTGGTTATTAAGGAATTAGGTGTTAAAATGCCAAGAAAGCAAAAGTTATGTTTTGTCATTATGGGATTTGGTAAAAAAACAGATCTATCTACAGGGAAGACATTAGACCTTGACAAAACATATAAAAATATAATTAAACCATCCGCAGAAAAAGCAGGTCTGCAATGCGTGAGAGCTGATGAAATTCAAGATTCAGGTCTTATAGATAAAAGTATGTACGCATTATTAATGCACGCAGATTTAGTAGTTGCTGACATTTCTACATATAACCCAAATGCTATATATGAATTAGGTGTTCGGCATGCGGTTAGGCCTTATTCAACAATAATTATAAAAGAGAAGGACGGGGTAATACCATTTGATCTTAATCACAACCGTATTTTTCATTATGCTCATTTAGGTGATGACATTGGAGTTGACGAAGCTGATCGATGTAAAGATGCGCTAATTGATATGATTGAATCAATTGTAAAAAGCAAAATAATCGACAGCCCTCTATATGACTATATACAGGACATTGAACCACCAAAATTAACTCAAAAAGAATATAAAAGAATTATTGGTGAATTATCTGATAGGGAAGAAAGTATTTTTGCTATATCAGAACGTGCAACACATTTCATGGAAGAATCGAACTTTGTTGAAGCATCAAAATTATGGGAGAAGGCGGAGAACTTAGTTCCAAATGAAGCTTATTTCACTCAACAGCATGCGTTAGCCAAATATAAATCTAAATCACCAACAGAAATATCATCATTGACTGATGCTCTTAAAATAATTGAAAAACTTGATCCAGATGATGAAACAAATGATCCAGAAACTCTTGGCCTTACTGGAGCCATATACAAACGCATGTGGCATGTAACTGAAGATCAAGAGTATTTGAAACGCGCTATAAACTATTATGGAAAAGGATTTCAAATTCGCCGTGACTATTACAACGGAGAAAATTTTGCTCTATGCTTAAATATTGCAGCCAGTATCGAAAGCGATCCTGAAGAGAAAACGTTTTATAAAGTTTCAGCTAAAAAGGCTAGGCAAGAAATCATAGAAATTCTTGATTACCTGTCTGATGATGAAGAGAAGTTACAATCAATAAATAAGTGGCCTTATGCAACACTTGCCAATTGCTATTTTGGACTGAATGATGATGAAAATGGAATTAAATTTGAAGAAATCTACCTAGGCCTTGCTTCTGTAGACTGGGAAAAAGAAACTTATTTCGAAAGCAAAGATACCCTGAAAAACTTATTAAAGGATAAATGATTATGGCCAAAGAATACAAAATATTCATAAGTCACTCTTGGCAATACACCGACACATTGGACGCTCTGAGAAATTTAATTAATGCAAGAGGCTATTTTAGTGCCACTTACGAAGAGTCTACAAGAGATAAACCTATAAATTCTGATGATGAAAGCTATGTAAAAAGACGACTTGCTCAAAAAATTAATGACTCAGGCATCATATTGGCTCTAGCTGGAGTATATGCAAGTCATAGCTCTTGGATGGAGTGGGAATTAGAGAAGGCCCTTGAACTAGGCACTCCGATAGTTGGCGTAATTCCGAGAGGGCAGGAACGGATATCAACTGTTGTATCTTTACGATCAGTCGCTGATGTGCGTTGGAACACTGAAAGTATAATTGCTGCAATAAGGAAGTATGCCAAGTAAATTATAACAATCGGCTGCACAGCGACCGTTTTTCCGCCGCTTCGCGTCTCTAAACCGGCGCGTGAGCCGAGCGTTCGTTGAGTTCATATATCTCCTGTTCATCTTGACTACTGGTACGTAACAGCTCAGACGCAGCCCCCGAGAATTTCAATGTCGAATTACGCTACCGCTGTCATCGGCTCCCCTGCCCCACCTCCTACGCTCTCGATCTATCCACAGATCACTGAATGGACAGTATTCAACGCCGACCGAGCTCACCGCTTTACCAGTGTAGAGGATAAGGATGAAACTGAATTTGCTTTTTTTCGTCATGCTGGGTTGTTTGCCAGCATTGCTGAATCTAAAGGTAGCTCAATCTTCTACCTTACCAAAAGGATTTGTCTATGCTGATCAGGTGATTCCCGATATTAAGGTCGATCTTCGTTATGCAACCAAACACAATTTTGTTGGAATGCCTATAGATGGATATGTGCAACCCAGATTCATTCTCACCGATCAGGCGGCGCATGCTCTAAAAGAGGTTCAAGAGGAATTGCGTACCTTCGGACTCGGCCTCAAAATTTTCGACGGCTACCGACCTCAGCGGGCAGTGGACAACTTTGTTCGGTGGGCCAAGGATGTGAATGATAATCGCATGAAAAGAGAATTCTATCCTGACGTGAAAAAGGAGAATCTGTTTAAGGAGGACTATATCGCTGCAAAATCAAGCCATAGCCGTGGCAGCACTGTAGATTTGACTATCACATCCATCGCTGCCACCCTCAATGATCCTGACTTAGACATGGGCTCGGGATTCGACCTGTTCGCACCGAAGTCATGGCCTACCAACCTTGAGATAACCACTGAAGCGCGAGCTCACCGGATGCTCTTGCAGATTCTCATGAGGAAACACGGTTTTGAACCTTATCCGAAGGAGTGGTGGCACTTTACTTTCAAGAATGAACCATTTCCGGATACATATTTCGATTTCCCTGTGCAATAAACCAGGTCAAGAATAGCCGGAACGCAGAAACTGATAGTTTTCTGATCGGATATTTTTTAACGAATTAGCGGTACGCCCCACTCCAATATTCCTTCTTGGGTGATTGATACTGATATGCTGACTGAAACTGGAAGATTCATCGAAAACAAATTTTTGATTATCGCCCTGATCATGTCGGCCACCGCATTGATCTTCCCCCCTCTGTTTACCTGGCTCAAACCACATATCCCCATTGCTTTGGGCATCATCATGTTCGGCATGGGACTCACGTTGGATTTCAGTGATTTCAAAGGAATCCTGTGCAAGTGGCGTCTCGTTCTTCTTGGTGTCGTCCTGCAATACACCATCATGCCCCTGCTCGGCGTAGGAGCTGCCTTTATCTGTGGGCTGCCTATCCAGGCAGCTTTAGGTTTGGTGCTCGTGGGAGCATGTCCTGGCGGCACAGCCTCTAATGTGATTACCTATTTGGCCAAGGGAAACGTGGCGTTGTCCGTGGTTATGACCTTCTGCTCTACCATACTGGCTCCATTGGCAACACCGGCCATCGTTTATTTCCTATACGAAACCAAAATCAACATCGAATTTTCGCCCATGGTCACCTCAATATTCTGGATCGTGGTCTTTCCTCTGGTGGATGGCTTGGTTTGCAGAAAACTGTTCAGAAAGCATATCCAGCCGTTTCTAGATATTTTTCCGTCCATTTCAATTCTCACTATCGGCTTGGTCATTGCCTGCGTCATGGGCTTGAATCAGGCAACAATTCTTGCCTTTCCCATATTTATAATCCTGGCTGTACTCATTCATAACCTGGGAGGTTTTGCCTTAGGCTACGGTGCAGCAAAACTGTTCAAGGCAGATGCACGTGACGCCCGTACCGTTGCTATCGAGGTGGGTATGCAGAATTCCGGCCTTGGAGTGGCCTTGGCAAATACCTTCTTCTCTCAGCAGGCAGCTTTACCTGGAGCCATATTTAGTCTGGAGCAGAATCTAGTCGGCATTTCACTGGCTAAGTTCTGGACTAGAAAATAAATAATCCGCAAAAAGCAGAATGAAGATTCCAATTAATAAAAATCGAAGATGGGTCTCAAATGTACATGCTAGTATTAGCCAACTAGAAGATACGCAAAAGGTATCGATCATGAAGGAGGCTGGTACCGACTGCGTCAATGATTTGTTGGTGTTATGCGAGAGCTACTTAGAGCGGCCAATTGAAACCGTGGAAGATCTCGTCAATGGCTGGAATGCCCTTCGTAATGCTCGCCAATTGAAAGGTGGATGGACGCTGGAGAATGGTTTGGCTCATGGCATTTTCCATGAGTGCGGATGCCCTTTAGTCCGATCTGGCCTTATTGATCTTCACCCTGTCCAGTGCCTCTGTTCTCTGGGTATGATGGAAATCATCTTTTCCAAGGTGACCAGTAAAACGGTAACAGTTGAAAGCAGACGTACTATTGGTAATGGTGACGACGTTTGTGAATTTATTGTAACCCTATGAACGAAGATCAATCTCATGAAGAATTCTGCACCTGCAGTTTCTGCGGCAAGACCTCTGACGAATTTGAGTTTGTCGTCACCGGTCCCAATGAAGATGCGCCATACATCTGTAATGAATGCATCAGGGGATGCGAAGCTCTTGTCGCTGACAGAAATGTCCCTGACGCTTACTTTCGCAGAATTTCCGGTAAACTCCATGACGAGCGACAACAGAAGCTCCGGCCAATAACCAGACTTCCCAAATCCTGGATCATTTGCAGTACTGATC
This sequence comes from Anaerolineales bacterium, assembly GCA_030824405.1. GTDB lineage: Bacteria > Chloroflexota > Anaerolineae > Anaerolineales > Villigracilaceae > Villigracilis. Next base: position 15,860 of record JAVBXV010000284.1, read on the forward strand.
TCTACTGCAGCACACCAAATATCGTTGCCTCATCTCCTGACGGCGAAAAAATAGAAAGGTTTTCCATCCCTAAGCAACTCGCGCACTGGATGATTATCCAAAAGCAGGAATTGGATATGGATGAGTTGCGGGAAAAAATCAAGGATGATATCGCTAGGACGGTGAAAGAGGTTCTAAGTAAGTATTGAACTGATCGAAGAATGGGAAAGGATGACACACCCCGCCTTAATAATAGGAGATGGACAATAGGGGGCAGGCCACGCTTTTTCGCTGATGGTGTCCCGGTGTACCCTGGGAGTGTTGAGCGACTTAGAGGGCGGCGGGTTCAACTCCCGGTTTCGATGTATTGGAAGAAGCTTGACCGACGGAAGCGGTAATATTGCCCTAACCCCTACCCATCAAATAAAAACATCAGGCATGTTTTTTGCTTTTATTGATAACACCGCAATTATGCTAATTAGCTGGATGACTCCGTCCAGCTAATAACTTGTTAGGCAAGCAGACACGATCAGGGAATCTTCTTACTGAAAATAATGGCAAGTAAGGCTGACAAATGAAAGGAAAGGGAGCATGAAAGAACTGCTCGACGCAGTGATCAAACACCTGCCGGGCTATCTCTCTGGGATAATGAGCCTCGTTACCGGCCCAAAGACAACGATCGTCCGTTGGGTCTACGAACAAAATGGCGACTTCACACGCCCAATTATCTTCGTCGCACTGTCTGTGGCGTTCGGCTTTCTGCTGCAACTCCCACAGATCAGCAAGAATCCTGATTCCGTTATGCTTGTCGTAGGCATGGCTGTTTATAAAATATTGGCTCTAGTATTGTTTGCTGCGATTATTCACTGGTTTTTTCGGGTAGTTCGGGGTCATGCGAGTTTTGCCGAAACTTGCTCCGCCTACCTTTATTTAGTCAGCCCACTTTACATAGTTCTCGTAATTCTGCACATTGCTGCTTTTGGTATTCTGCAAACATATGACCCCGTGGTTGCTAGAGCTGCGAGTCTCGATCCGAGCTATATGTCCACAAACTCGGAACAGTGGCGTGTATTTATGGACACTGCGCCAAAGCTTGCGGTCGCCTATAGTCTGATGAATTTTGCTAGTGCCATCGTGCTGATTGGCTGGTTCATCGTTTGCTGGGGAGCTTTTCGCCGGCTCCATGGTGTTACCTTCTGGGGAAGTGTTCTCGCTGGCATTGCAACGTTCGTCGTAGGCATCATCTTTTTTACGGCCATGAATTATGTGGAGCTTGGTATGTTTGGCCCCCACGGTTCACAACTGCGATGATATGCGGTCAATACATAAGTTCTATGAAGTTGTAGTTTGTAACTGGCCTAACCATGCGCTTTCAGCCGACGCAAAAAGACGCGCGCGGCTGAAGCGCACCGTTGGAAGATAAAAAAAAGGTTTCTACTTATGGATACTATGACTTATCCCAAAATATTCATCTCCTATGCCCACGCCGATGGCGAATCGGGGGTCAAGGATTTTTGGAACGCCCTGCATGCGTTTCTCCGCACCCCAGAGCGGCGATGGGATAAATGGGACGACAAGGAAATCCTGCTCGGACAGGAATGGGACAATACAATTATTTCAGCACTAGAGAAAGGGTGCAACTGCTGCCTGTTACTAGTCTCCGATCTCTTTGCTAAATCCACTTATATCATCGACAAAGAGTGGCCCAAAACTTTGGCACGATATGAGAGTTCAGGTATCGTTTTCTTCCCAGTTGTCTTTGGTGTGTTGGAAGGCGGTCTAAAAGCTTTGCCAGAAAGCATGTTGCCGTTCCAAGTTTATTGGCCAACTGTTGCGGAGTTGTTTGCTCTGCCGCTAGACAACGTTCCTAAGCCGGACTTAATACATCTCTGCTATAAAGATGCCAAAGAAAAGGATGCGGCCAGAGACCGCTTCCTAAGTCGTCTTGCCAAGCAGATGAATGATCGCTTCGACGAATACCTTCGCAAGCAGGCGACAATGAAATCACTCATTTTAACTTCAGACTTGGAGATCAATACTGGTCAATTCGTTACTAATGCAAGCGACGAAGAAACATTTGCCAAGGCAATTTTCGGTTCATTCAGCTTCGAAAAACGCTATCGAGACAGCAATAGTAAGGGTCACTATTTTCTACGCCAGATTGACACGATACTGGACGAACGCTTGCGCCGGAGTGATTGGGTGCTGGTAGAGGGGCATCCATTAGCGGGGAAGACTCGCGCGTTGTTCGAGGCGATCAAACGCCTTATGCTCATTGGGATGAGCGTCGCCATATGGCCGTTTAAGCTTCCAGAACGGACGGACCTACCTCTCATTATACCTGTCTTTCCTGAAGCGGATTGCCGCATCGTCTGGATAGATGACATCGATACCCAGTTCCGCGACATGGCCAAAAAAGGCTACGATACGAACGAAATCAACTGTTTTCTGTTACGTATCGCCGACGCAGGAATAATCCTTGCTGCAACAACCCGCACTGGACCAGATTATTACGATTTTCGCCACCGTTTCGGCCTTGACGATCACTTATGGGACAAGCTGGAATCACTTTCCATTCCTCGTCTAGAGGATGAGGAGGAAAAGGCATTCTCAGCGTGGTACCTTGCTAACTTCGGTACAAGCCTGCCAGACAAATTCGACCATCACCCCGGCTCTCTTTTTCTTAATCTTGAAACCATGAGTGATCGTTGGCACAACATGGACAAGATAGCTCGAGTTCATAAGCTAAGTCTTAACGTGGAACGCGCTAAGGACATTTTGCGTGCTTTGCACGTATTTTACGTAATGGAATCCTATCACCCTGGCGGATTGTTCTTGGAAGAAGATATTCGCTTTTACTTGCGGCGAATAGCAGAACACAGAAAGACGGCCCATACCATGGGTGCGGCCTTCGCCAAAGCACAGTTGTTTTATCAGCCATACAGTAGTGAAGAGTGGGAAACTCTTATCGAATTTCTGTCACAGGACAAGTTTCATCTAGGATTCCTACGCCGAGAGGAAAATTATTTGCACACCGAGACCGCTTATTTAGACTATGTCGTCGCCCCCAACGGTGAAAGAAACATTGCACAAACAATTGCTGAGAATTTTACTAATGAAGAAAGAATTGGGCTTGGGCTAATGGTCACAAGTTACAATTTTGGTGATATTTTTCGGAGAAATCCGCCAAAGAGCGAGAAGGACTTATTGAAATTGGCACGAAAGCTCAAATCTCTAGGTTTGGGGAGTGAAGTCACCGCTTGGAATCAATTGATTCGCCTGTGCCCGACATTGCAGCTTGCGCGGATTTCGATAGAACTGCTTAAAAGTGTGGGACTCGCCCCAGACGAAGTCACCTACGGCGAAATGGTTGCCAAGGCGCAGGACTATGATTCGGCTCGGGCTGTCATCGAAGAGATGTTGGCCACAGGAATAACCCCCGACACCTTCACTTACACTAAGCTGGTCGCCAAGGCAAAAGACTATGAAATAGCTTGTGCCATCATTGAGGAGATGAAACGCTCTGGAATCGCTCCCAACATCTTTACCTACAACACACTGATCGCCAAAACGCAGGGCTACGATTCAGCTCAGGCTGTCATCGAAGAGATGAAGGTCGCCAAAGTAGCCCCTAATATTGAGACTTACAACTTGCTGGTCTCCAAGGATGAGGACTTTGAAAAAGTTCGAACTGTCATCGAAGAAATGAAAACTACCCACATAGCTCCGAATGTAGACACTTACAACAGACTTGTTTCTATGACACAAGACATCGATACCGTTCGCATTGTCATTGAAGAAATGAAGGCTAAAAAAATAGCTCCGAATATCGAAACCTACAAAGTGTTGGTCTCCAGGACCAAGGACGATAAAATTATCCGTGCCATTATCGAGGAAATGAAGGTTGCCAAAATTACCCCTAATCATGCTATTTACAACGCACTCGTCACCAGGACACAGGACATGGACATCGCCCACACAGTCATTGAAGAAATGAAAACTGCCAAAATAGCTCCGAATGTAGACACTTACAACGTCTTGGCTGCCAAGGCTCAGAGCTATAGAGCAGTCCGTGGCGTCATGGAAGAGATGAATGTCGCAGGGGTAATCCCAAACCGACTCACCTATCACACTTTGGTTGCCAATGCGAAAAACTATGAAACCGGGCGCGCTATCATCGAGGAAATGAATGCCTCCGGATTTGCACCTAATCTTACAACCTATACGTTGGTGGCCAAGGCACAGGACGAGGCAACCGCTCGCGCCCTGCACGAGGAGATGAGAGCAAAGGGGATCGGAACGTTGTCACTTGACACGCAAAGTTTAATATCTGCACAAAACAAAACATGGGAATCGCTGCAAAATCACAATCAATCAATAGAATAAAGCAATGGCAAAGGGTCTCCCTGTGTCCCATTTGCCTTCCTTCTTCTTCAGTTGTCCGGCATACTCTCGATACTCTGAAAGAAACACAGGGTCTCCTGGGTTACCGTGTAATCTCGATGTCAGACATGCCATGGTCTCCGACCCCGAGGAAGCAGCCATCATCTTGCCTTTAGCGGTGATGCCTGTGTTGACTTCCATGTCTTGAAGAATGTCGTCCTTCCTATTACGAGAATTACGGGGCTCAATCCCTTCAACCTTTCGGCTTACGGCCTGCCTGCTTGCTATCCTACGCTTAAAACTTTATGTTACCATAAAGCCTCCAAGGACTCGCTACC
>JAVBXV010000455.1 GCA_030824405.1 Anaerolineales bacterium
TTGATAGAACATGGCTTCCTCCTCCTGGGGTGTATATCCACTTTCTCCAAGGCCGCCACCGATGAACATCAAGTCGCGTTCTTTGGGGGCAAATAGCAGGGTATCCCAATCCACCATGTAAAGCGCGCCGTGGACGTCAATGAGAAGATTCCACCTGTGAATATCTGCGTGGCACAAAATAAATTCGAGTGGTTGGTCTTGCAGAATCTGTGCGAGCTGCTCGGCCCGTTTGATAAGTTTGATTACTTCGTTGGTTTGGGTTTTCAAGAAAGCTGCCAATTCCACCGCAATGGGTTCGTCAAAAGTCTCTTTCTCGGTGCGGTCAAGAAAGATTTTTACTGTATCACGCCAGCGTGGAGAGAAATTTTCTCGTTGTATTCCGTTTGTCATCGTTGTGGGGATTTCGGCGCTGTGAAATCGTTTTAGGACTGTGCCAAACTCGATCCATTGTTGAGATGATAATTTTCTTTGATAGCCATGCTGCCCTTCCACAAAGGGATAGAGGATCACTTTGAAGGGATGCAGGCCTGCCCAGAGTTGGCCTGTTTGAGTTGCCCGTGCTGGAATGACCTGCTTGATGCCCAGTTTGCTGAGAAAATTTGGGACCGCCACAGATGCTTCGTTAAATTCTCCGCGCCTTAACTTTACAAAGTATGCTGTTTGATCGGTTGTGACAACACGATACACGGCTGTGTTCAAGTCTGCGCCGAGCGGAAGAAAAGTGAGATTTTCAACGCTCAGTCCATATTCGTGCTCTAGGCAGTTGATGATGGTTTCGTCTTTGATTTCAGGTTTTTCCAGCATTGATTCAGAATTCCTATAATTATGAGCCGAGTTTAGCATAAAGGCACTTCGATTGCCGATGCGCCTGATTGCATTATAGACTTATAATTTATATATCCTCTGTCTAAATCGAAAAAGGTAAAACGATGAAACTTGTAACCGTTTCCCAAATGCGTGCCATTGAAAAAGAATCTGATGCCAGGGGTGTTTCTTATGCCCAGTTGATGCAAAATGCAGGCCGCGCGCTGGCTGAACTTGTCCACGAGTTGGGGCAGGAGCAGGGCTGGGACGAGGTCACTGGTTTGGTGGGGTCGGGAAACAATGGTGGCGATACGCTGGTTGCACTGGCATGGCTTGCAGAAGCGGGCTGGCATACGCATGCGTACCTTGTCAACCGCAAGACGAAAGATGACCCGCTCATCGCGCATTATCTTTCTGTCGGCGGCGAGATATCTGAAGCCGCGCATGATAAAAATGATTCAACCCTCACGGGTTTTCTTGAACAGTCAGATGTCTTCGTGGATGGTCTGCTTGGGACGGGGATCAAGTTCCCGTTAAAGATGGAAGCGGCGCTCGTCCTCGAAAAAATAAATTTCATTCTTACCAGCATCAACCCGCCGCCATTTGTTGTCGCCGTCGATTGTCCTTCGGGCGTTGATTGCAATACGGGTGAGGCCGCCGATGAAACCATCCCCGCTGATCTTACGATCACCATGGCCGCCATCAAACGCGGCTTGCTGAAACTGCCCGCCTTTGAAATGATCGGTGAATTGCAAACTGTGCAGATCGGCCTGTCTGATGATCTGGATTCATGGAAGGCGATCCAAACTGAAGCGGCAGATTGGGATACGGTTTCGGCGCTGCTGCCTGAACGAACCCCCGCTTCACACAAAGGGACGTTTGGTACGGCTTTCGTTGTGGCGGGTTCCAGCTCGTACACGGGTGCGGCGTTGCTGGCTGGCACTGCGGCCTATCGTATTGGCGCAGGGCTTGTTACGCTGGCTGTGCCTGCGCCTTTGCATGCTGCGCTTGCAGGTCAACTCCCCGAAGCCACGTGGATGCTGCTGCCGCATGAAAACGGATTCATCTCAGAGCGGGCAGGTGGATTGTTGGAGGGGCTTGAGCGGGTCACTGCAATTTTAGTGGGGCCAGGTTTGGGCGATCATCTTTGTACGCGAATGTTTATCGAAGAAATTCTTCCATCGATAAAACTGCCGCTCGTGATCGACGCGGATGGATTGCGGCATGCTTTACATATCAAAAATTGGTACGCGAAAATATTTGCGCCCGCGGTGCTCACTCCACACCCTGGTGAAATGTCTGCATTGACGGGGTTATCAATAGATGAAATTCAAAATAACCGCGAAGAGATCGCGCTCAAATATGCAAAGGTGTGGGGGCATGTTGTTGTTCTCAAAGGTGCGTTTACCGTCATTGCCGCTCCAGATGGACGCGCGACGATAGTTCCTGTTGCCACGCCTGCCCTCGCCCGCGCAGGTACTGGGGACGTTCTCGCTGGCCTGATCGTCGGCCTCCGCGCCCAGGGCTTGGACGCTTACGAAGCCGCCGTTGCAGGCGCATTCATCCACGCGCAGGCAGGCCTCTTCGCCGCAGAAACACTCGGCACCACTGCATCTGTTCTGGCAAGTGACGTGTTAAATGCAGTAGCCAACGTCCTCGCTGAGTTGGAATAACAGTAATGTTGAAACAAAAAGAGACTCTCCGTGAGGAGAGTCTCTTTTACTATTCTATACAACCTAACTATTCATAAAACTTTCAAGATTGTCCTTGCTAATGCGGAATGCCTTGCCGACCTTCTTGGCCTTCAAACTTCCGTCACTGATGGCGGCCATAATATCTTCTTCGGTCACTTTCATGACCTGAGCCGCTTCGGCAGGAGTCATGATGTCTGCCATCTTCGCACCGCCAGCGGATGCGCCGCCTGCGTTGGTGTTCTGCATGCCACCCTGTAAGGCCTGTCCCATCAAATTGCCGATGCCCATGCCTGCGCCGATACCAGCCGTGAGGCCAGCGCCGCCGCTTTGATTGTTAGCCGCATCGCGCATTGCGTCTGCAGCCTGCAATTGAGTGTAGGTGGCCATATCGAGCATGCCCATGTCGCGCAATTCCTGCGCCGATTTGTCAGAAGGCTTGAGGTTGCCGATATAGAATGTCTTGAGCGTCAGGCCGATGGCTTCGAAATCTTCCTTGGCCTTTGCGCGCACAGCCGCGCCGATCTCTTCGGTCAGGCCGATCATTTCAGGGATCGAATTCTTCGCGGCAGTTTCGCCGAGCGTGTCCTGCAGCTTCGAGAGCAGCATGGTGCGCAGGCGTTCTTCAATGTCCGAAGTGCGGTAGGCGTGTTGAACACCCACGATCTGTGTCACGAATTGTTGCGGGTCCTTCACCTGGAAGGAGTAGGTGCCAAATCCCTGCAGCAACGCCACGCCCAGACCCATGCCCGGGTTGCGGACAATGATCGGTTGTGGGGTGCCCCATTTTTTATTTGCAAATTCCTTGCGTGAAACGAAATACACTTCCGCGGGGAAGGGTGTGCGGTCGTTGAATGCCTTGCCAATAAAATCGATCAGTATTGGCACGTTGGCTGTTGTGATCGTATGGCGCCCAGGCTTGAACACATCCAATGCGTTACCATCACGGAAGAATACCGCGCTCTGACTTTCGCGCACGATCACCTGTGAACCAATTCGATAATCGCCAATGCCTTCCTCTGGAAAGCGGTGGACGATCTCGTCGCTCATTTCATTTGGATATTCAATAACGTCAAAAATCCTGGCCATGTATCTCTCCTTTAGAGTACTTATTGAGTCTGGTGTTTAAATTATAGTCTAACCAACTTGCGGGTACAAGAACCGTTTGTCTTATTTTTATACGGATAAAAACCCGAAAGGTCTCATTGAATTTCAGGCTTTTAGCCCATCGGCTTGCCGCTGCCTTTTTCTTTCACCATCAACACCTCGGCCATAATGCTCACGGCAATTTCTTCAGGTGTTTCGGCTTGCAGTTCCAATCCCATCGGCGAACGTACCTTGGAGATCAATTCATCTGCCACACCTTTTTCTTTCAAGGCTTTGACAGTGGTTGCCCATCTTCTCTTCGACCCGATCACACCGATGTACGCCGCTTTCGTCTTGAGCAGATTTGGCAACCCCAGCGCATCCACACTGGACCCGCGGCTGGTGATAACCAAATAGGTTTGGTTCGTCACGTTGAGTTTTTCTGCCAACAAACCCATCTCGATCGGAAAATATTCATCCGCACCTGGTGTGGATTCGGGGGTGCAAAATTCTGCGCGGTCATCACAGACCGCCACGCGAAATCCCAGCCACTTGGCAAGGTGTACAACTGCTTTGCCCACATGCCCCGCACCAATGACAACGAGTAATGGGGCAGGTAGGATCGGTTCCACAAATACCTCCACCTGGCCGCCGCATACGCCTGGGTCACCACGCGCAGGGTCAGCCATGTTGTAATGTAAAAGACGCGGCTTGCCTTCACTGATCGCCATCCACGCCTCATCAAGGACGCGATGTTCCAGATCTCCGCCTCCAACTGTCCCAATGAATTTGCCATCGGGATACACCAGCATCTTACTGCCCGTATGCCGTGGTGTGGAGCCTTCGCTCTTGATCACCGTGCAAAGCGCAGCAGAACCGTTATTTTTTTCGAGCTCAGAAAGTGCTTGATAAATGTTTTTCATATTTATGTGAAATGGGAACACAGAGTGTTCCCATTTATTATCTTTCCAACAACCCCAATACGGCAGGCAATAATTGTTTCTTTCTTGAAACTACACCTTGTGCGTTGCGGGTACCGTCTGCAAGCGGGGGATAAGGCAGGTCTTCCAGTATCGTTGGCGCGTTGGACGAGATCAGCAGTTGGCTTGTGCCGCGCACTACATCGGTTACCAACAGCATGGCGAAATCGAGTCCGCGTTTATCGCGCAGGTCGTTCAAGGCCAGTTGAAGCGGAGCAATGTGTTCAGCGAGTTGCAGAATGTCGGTCACTTCGGCTTGGGCTACGGCAAATTTGAATCCGCCGCCTTCGAATGGTTTGATGTCTGTGCTGACGATCTCTTCTGGCTTGCGATTCGAGAGTCCTGCACCTGCGCTGAGTACGGCTTTGCCATAGGATTCGATCGTATCTCCTTTGAGCGGACTTCCGCCAACAAACGCCCAACGGGATAAACGCTCGGCTGCGGCATGGTCACGCGGCGTGGTCGTGGGCGATGTCAGGATAAGCGTATCAGCTACCAGTCCAGCAAGAAGCGTGCCTGCCAAAGCTGGCGGCATGGAGAGTCCCGCTTCGGCGGTCATCTCAGAGACCAGGGTAGATGTTGACCCCACCACGTCTACAGTAAAGCGGATGGGCTGATGCGTGTATGGGTTGCCAAGGCGGTGATGGTCAAGAATTTCCAACAGTTCGGCTTCTTCAAGCGCGGCGATGGCCTGACGCGGTTCGTTGTGGTCGACAAGGATGAGTTTGATGCGCGGAGGATTCATGACTTCGCGTTGGTTGGCAATGCCAACGTACATCCCATTTTCATCCACCACCCAGTAATCGCTGAATTCATCGCGCAGAATGCGGTTGAGCGAGTCGCGGATGTGTGCATTCGATGCGTACTTGGGAACGCTTGTGTCGGCGGCGTCTTTGCATTGGGCTGCCATCATTTCGCGCACGGTGGTATCGCCAGGACGCGGACCAAGGGTATCGGTGAAATATTTGAACAGGCTCATGCCGTTGATGATGCCATACGGTTTGCCGTCTTCGCTGACGATGGGCGCGAGCCCGCCAGTGCGCGAAGCAAGCGACCACGCTGCGCCAAGCTGCGATTCAGGCCGAAGGGTATCGAGCCGCTTCATCACGGATTCGAAACGCGGCGATGCATCTGTTAATAATACGGGTGCATCCAGCCCGAGTGTTTTTAGCACCCAGGAGGTTTGTGCATTTAATGCGCCTGCGCGCGCGGCAATGGTGTTGGCTCCATCACGCTCGCGCAGAAGCCAGGCATACCCCATGGCCGAGGCAATGGAGTCTGTGTCAGGGTTGACGTGTCCTACAATATAAATTTGATCGGGCATATTTCTTTCCGTAAGCAGAAAATAAGGCGGCAGTCAGTTTTCTCTTTCGTTATTAATAAAAGAGGCTGCCGTCCGTGAGTTTGAACGACAGTAATTATATCCCGCCTTTTCTTGTACTTGCCTTGTCTGTGAATATTCGTCTACGCGCTCAGCGTATGTTTATTTAGATATCGCCTTTTTCAAGCAGCCGAAAGAAAACGTTGATCACACGCGGGTCAAAGTGCTTTCCAGTTTGCTCGACGAAATAAGCAATTACTTTTTCGCGCTCCCATGCTTTGTTGTAGGAGCGGTCTGAAGTAAGCGCATCCCAGACATCTGTGATGGCGAATATGCGTGCCGAAAGCGGAATATCTTCCCCGGCAAGTCCGAGTGGATAGCCTGTGCCGTCCCATTTTTCGTGATGTGAATATGGAATTTCAAGCGCCTTTTTCAAGAATGGGATCGGGGCAAGAAGTTTATAAGCGATCCCGGGGTGTGTCTTGATCGTTTCACGCTCTTCATCGGTGAGTTTCCCGGGCTTGTGCAGAATCTCATCAGAAATGCCCATTTTGCCAATATCGTGCAAAATGGCGCCGCGGCGGATCTGTTCAAGGTCATCATCTGTAATGCCCATGGCAATGGCGATCTTCAGGGTCATGTCTGTAACGCGGCGTGAGTGACCTTCGGTTTCCTTGTCTCGAATTTCGAGCGCGCGTGCCCAGCCTTCAAGAGTGGTATCGTAGGCATCTGCCAACTCCCAGGTACGTGCACGGACGCGGTCTTCCAATTCCGTATTAAGTTTGCGTAATTCGTTTTCCAGTTCCTTCAGGGCAGTGATGTCGTGTGAGATATAAATGCGCCCTGTCATTTCTTTGCTGGAATTAAACAAAGGCCAGACGGTTAATTCGTAATAGATGTTCTTACCGCCAAGTAGAAAGGTTGCCTCTGCGCGTGCGTAGGAAACATGCATGTACATTTTTATGGGAATGGGGAAATCGTCAAAGATTTCCTTGGCAGGCTCGCCGATCACTTCATTTGCATTTTTGCCAAGCAGAACCAGCATGGATGCATTAATGTCCACGACGTTATTTTGATTATCCAGAATAACCACGGGTTCAACCATGGCTTCAAACACTCTTTCACGTGCAATGGGCACAATGTCAAAGACTCTGAAACGAAATAATCCCAGGATGATCAGTAAGTTCCCGATAATTGTTGTAAATGGGGTTGCGTCTCGTTGGGGTGTAAGGTATGTGTTAAAAAGGGATAATGCGGCCCCCAGGATTGGGATGAAAAACCCAAGGGTGATCAAAATGACTTGTGTGCGATACAGGCCGTGAGGTCGAATGATGCGCTGTGCTAAAAGGGAGAGAGCCCATAGAAAGATGAAGAAACTATAGATCGCGTATATGTAAACTGCGGGCGAATAGTCATAAAGCAATTCTTGAAATGGCATGCTGTTCGACAGGCGTGGATTGATATATATCCAATGGAAGGCGCTGTCTGTGGCAAGCAGGGCTGTGAAGAGGGCGGGGGCTATCAATGAAAGGCGAAATAATAACTGCTGATTTTTGAGTTTGTGTTCTGTATACTGCACTGCAAAGATAGGCAGTGCGATAACAAGATATTGTCCCGCCAGCCATTGAAAGCCATCCCAAAATATTTTGGAAGAAAGGCTTGGGCTGACCAGCTCGAGAATGAATCCGAAGAGCCAAAATGTCTGCCCAATGGCGTACCCTATAAATGCGTTGACCCCTGGCGCTTTTCTTCTTTGCCAGGCAATCATAAACACGCCCACAGAAATGGCAAGCGAAATAAAATATGGGATCAGATAATAAATTTCTGTGCGCAGCATGGTTGCTTCTATTTTACATTCGCCTGTGCGTGTGGAGTGATTTCAGTTTTGCAAGGACTAACAGATTCATCGTCCGTGAACAAGAAATTCACGGACGATGAATCCACTTTATTTATTGTGTAATGCCTTCCACACTCTTTCGGGAGTGACGGGATTTTCGTCCACGTTGACGCCAATGGCATCCAGAATGGCGTTGCCAACTGCGGGCGCAACTCCGTCCATTGGGATCTCAGCTACAGCTTTCACTCCGAACGGATGACTTGGCTCGAACGTCTCCACGAAGATGGTTTCCAACTGCGGCATTTCATCGGCGCGGAAGATGTGATAACGGTCAAAGTCACGTTCGATGGCGTTGCCTTTTTCGTCGTAGCGCATTTCTTCGCAGACAGCATACCCAAGTGCCTGCGTCATACCGCCTTCGATCTGGCCTGAAGCGGTTTGTGGATTGACGATCACACCCGAATCAACCGCCATCACCAGCCTGTCTACTGTCACCTGGCCTGTTTCCACATCTACGGTGACTTCGGCGAACTGCGCCGCAAAAGGCGGCGGCGACACAGGTGAGACGTAACTTGCCACACCCATGATTTGTTCTTGATTATTTTTGTGCAGAGAATCCAGAGCGATCTCCGCCATCGAGACCGACCTGCCGTCAGGTGCAATGGCTTGTCGATCTTGCAGTTTGATATCTTCGTGTTTTTCCAACCCGAGCATCATTGCCGCGCGGACTCTGATTCTCTCTGCCACGATCTTGGCCGCATTGACAGCCGCCGTGCCAGAAATATAAGTTGTGGATGACGCATACGCGCCTTTATCAAATGGTGTGAAATCTGTATCGGACGAATAGCAGATCATGTCTTCGATGGGCACGCCCAACACTTCAGCCGCCATCTGCGCGAGGACAGTATCTGAGCCTGTGCCCAGATCGGTTGCGCCTACCAAAAGGTTGAACGAACCATCGTCATTCATTTTGATGGAAGCGCCGCCCATATCAAGGTAGGGAATGGCTGTTCCCTGCATCACCATTGCAATGCCAATACCTTTTCTTTTGGTCGAAGGTCGAAGGTCGAGGGTCGTGCCAGACTTTTGACTTTCGATTTTTGACGAAGAATTTCGCCATTCCTCATTTCCATACTTATCATCCCAGTTGATCGCGGCGCGGCCTTGTGCAACGCATTGTTCCAGACCCACTGTATTAATAATTTCAGGGCGCGGCTCGCGGCCTTCATTCCACGCAGTTGAGAAGGGATGATATTCGCCTGGGTGAATGGCATTCTTCAAACGAAAATCGATCGGGTCGAATCCCATTGCGCGGGCGATCTTTTCCATGTGACGGTCGAGCGGCCAGTAGCCTTGCGGCACGCCATATCCACGGAAGGCGCCAGCGGGCGGGGTGTTGGTGTAGACCACATCTGCATAAAAGCGAATGTTGGGTGCTTTGCGATATTCGCCATCTCCAACATATAACGCCATGGCTTTGTGGCCTGTGTTGCCTGTGACGGTCAACGCGTGGCAGCCGTATGCGCCTGTATCTGAAAGCGCATACATGGCATTGGCGGTGATGGTTCCATCTTTCTTCACGCCTGTTTTCATTCGCACACGCATGGGGTGACGTGAACGTGCGGCGATAAATTCTTCTTCGCGGGTGTATTCGTAAATGACGGGGCACTTGGTGGCGATGGTGAGATGCGCGGGCACGTCTTCCATCAACACTTCCTGCTTGCCGCCGAAGCCGCCGCCGATGCGCGGCTTGATCACGCGGATGCGTTTGACGGGCAATCCCAGAACGGGTGCGAGCATTCTCCTGACATGGAAAGGCACCTGTGTGGATGTGCGAATGACGAGGCGGTCATCCTCGTCCCAATAGGTGACGGCAATATGCGGTTCGATGTGCGCCTGTTGAACTTTGGGCACTTCGTATTCAGCTTCGAAAATTTCGTCGGCTTCCTGAAAACCTTTTTCCACATTGCCAATGTCAATGCGAATTTCGGCGGCGAGATTCTTTTCAGGGTTTGAATCTGCAAAGTTGACGTATTCAGGTTCTTCGTGAATTCGAACCGCTTCTGGTTTCATAGACTCGCGTGAGTCTAAAATGAAAGGCAGAACTTCGTACTCAACATTGATCAGGCTTAATGCTTTCTCTGCAATTTCAGCGGTTTCTGCAGCGACGAACGCCACGCGATCGCCAACGAAGCGCACTTTGTTATCGAGTGAAAATGTATCCAACGGCCCAGGGATCGGGTCTGATTGTCCCGCGGTGGAATACACAACCCGCGGAATATCCTGCCAGGTCAACACAGCCACAACGCCTTCAAGCGCTTTGGCTTTTGTGGTGTCGATCTTTTTAATCAACGCATGTGCATGCGGCGAATGCAAAACTTTTGCGTGCAGCAATCCGCGCTTTTCAAAATCACCTGTGAAGGCGGGCTTGCCTTGCACCAACTTGATCGCATCCACTTTGATCTCGGGCTTGCCAACCGTTCGCCAGGTCTGGCTTTCGGGGGTGATGATCACTTTTGTTTTTGTGAGCAGGCTTGAGGTTAAGTCCGGAGACGGAAGCGGGCTGTCATTTGAAGGGGAGCGGAAGTCGATCAGCCCCGAGTCGCGAATATCAATTCCAGCTTCTCCACGCAATTCCGCCGCGGCTTGCATCACAGCCTGGACAGGTTTGAGATAGCCCGTGCAGCGGCAGAGGACGCCAGAAATCGCTTCGCGAACTTCCGCCTCAGTTGGGTCTGGGTTTTTCTCTAGCAGACTCTTCGCCGCGAGAATTTGCGCGGGCGTGCAGTAGCCGCATTGAATGGCGCCAGACTCAACGAAAGCCTTTTGCAGCGGATGCAGGCCGTCAGTTTTCTTCCAGCCTTGTTCGGGATGTTCTCCCAACGCTTCGATGGTGGCAATGCTGTGACCTTCCGCCTGCGCCGCAAGGATCGAGCCTGCGTTGACAGGTTTGCCATCCAGTAAGATAGTATCTGCACCAGAAAGCCCGCCCTCATCGCCAAATTTGACGCCGTGGAAACCAAGTCCACGTAATGCGCCAAGTAATGTCATGGATGGCGCTGTGTCAATTGTGTGTTCAATGCCGTTGATCTTGAGTGTGATGTTCATGAGTTACTCCTTGGTTGGTCAAAAGTCAAAGGTCTAAAGTCCGGACCTTCGACTTTTGACCTTTGACTTTTTTCTACAAAACTTTCGTCACTTTCAATCCGGCATTCGCGCCTTCAATGGCGGCTTGTGAACCAACCACAACTACAGCATTGGATTTTGCTACATTTTCCAATACCTCACCGAAAGCAATGAAATCTTCGCCATTGGTGGATAGCACTTCCTCGCGATATTTTTGGCGCATGTCATCACTGCGGCCTGTGATGTAGCGCATCATCGAAGTGTAACCTTTTGCGTCAGGGAGTTGATACGAGTCCAGATCGCCGATGGCGGCGATGATGGATTTCTTGAGTTCGTTATCTGAAAGACGTGCGGCATCCAATCCCTTGAGGAAGGCGGAGGCTTTGTCGTAATTTTTGATCGTGGCGGTAATGTTCGGGTCACGATATGAAAGGAAGCTGAACACACCAGTGGCATCATCAAATTGAGCGAAGGCGCCATACGCGCCGCCCTGCACGCGGATCTTTTCCCAAAGATGCGTCATTCCCAAATACCCGATGATCACTTGCGAAGAACCATCCAGTTGATAGCCGTGCTCGTACAAGTTCGCGCCTTTGCCCACATAGTTGACCTGTGCAGGAATGGCGAGACCTTCTTTTTCAATTTTTGTTTCGATCACAAAATCTTTCAGTGGCGTATCTTTTACTGGCATCGCAAAGACAAAGTTTTCCAAATGTGGTTTCAAAGATTTCCAGTGATCTGCATCGAGTGTTACATTGACCAGCATGGTTTTGCTGTTGACCAATGCCTCGCGCATGTCTTCCATTTTTTTCAAAACCTTTGGCCATTTTTTATCAATGTCGTGTGCGAGTTCACGCAGGGCAAAGAGATAGCCGATGCCGTTGGTTTGGTCGTTGACCCAGCCTGTGCCGCCAAATTGCGCGCGCAGACGCATGTTCGCAAAGCGATGTCCCGCAGGTGTGAGGCCAGATTCCAGCCCCGCTTTTTCTTCGAGCACAATTTGCTTGAGTCTTTCGCGATCGTCAAACTTTGTGGTCAGCAATACATCTCTGATGATGTTCAACATCTCGGTGGATTTGCCCATCGTAGACTTGCCGCGGATCATTAACATGGCCCGCGTCTCTCTGGATCCTTGAGTTGTCACACTGACCGATGAGCCGTAGATTCCGCCTGTGCTTTTTCCGATCCGTTGCGAGAGTTTGACGTAATCTTCTGTCTCAGTTCCCATCTCGAAGATCGCGCGTGCGAAAATTTCAGTGAGCGGCAATAATTCCTGTGGCATGGCGCGCAAGTCAAAGCCGAGGTCGAGATAGACAATTCCGTTCGTGAAGATGTCGTGATACAGAACTTTTGCATCCTGGATCTGGATCTCTTCAATTGGAATGGTTCGTGCTTGTTTATCTAAATCTTTCAGATCTAGTACGGGCAGGGATTCCAATGCTTCGGCCGAATCGGGAGTCTCTTGTTTGAGTTTGAGCTGTTTTGCGTTTTCGATCAACTCGCGGACCTTGTCCTCGCTCATCGATTCGCGTGCAGACTTCAATCGGGCAGTTTCCTCTTCCTCGAAACGCTGACCAAGTTCGGGGTCGGGTTTGAAGCGGATGACCGTCTTGTGAACATTGTCCAGTAAATACGTCTGGATCATCTTTTCAAAGTAGCGGCTGTCACTCGTCAATTTTGTTTTGATCTCATTCATGGGCGCTTCAAAAGTGAGCAGGCTGAATGGATCGCCTTCGTGCAGCCAGGTGCTGAGCGAACGCAGCATCACGGCGATGCCGCGCGGGAATGCGCCTGTGTTGTTTTCGCGCAATCGGAATTCAAGTGTGTTGATCGAAGCGGCGATCATTTCAGGGTCGATGCCGTCGCGGACGAGATTTTGCAAAGTGTCGATGATGAGCGTTTCGATCTTCTTTGCATTGCGTGCGCGCGTGCCTTTGAGGCCTGTGGAGAAGATCATCTCGCGCAATTCGGTTTCAAGGCCGAGGCCTGCAAGGTCTTCGCCGAGATTTGAATCAAGCAATGCTTTTTTGAGCGGCGAGGCGGGCGTGCCGATCAATGCGTGAGCTAAAATTTGAAAACTAAAATTCAAAACAGGGTCAGAGGTATCGGGGAGTTTCCAGTTGACCGTGAGGTAATGTTTCTTTTCGATGTCTGCGGCGTCTGCGCCTGCATCGTATGAATAGTCGATCTTTTTCGCACGCTTGAAAGGTTTGGCAAGCGGCACGGCAGATTTGACTTTCATCTTTTTGTACGGCTTGAGATAGCCTTCCATTAACTTCAAGCGTTTTTCTGGATTGTCGTTGCCGTAAAAGAAAATAAATGAATTGGATGGGTGATAATAACTTTCCCAGAAACCTCTAAAATTTTCATAGGTGAGGCTGGGAATTTCCGCAGGGTCGCCGCCCGAGTCCACGACGTAGACATGCTTGGGGAACAGGGATTGTTGAATGGTGCGGGCGAGCAGGTTTTCAGGCGAGGAATATGCGCCCTTCATTTCATTGAAGACCACGCCTTTATAAGTCAACGGCTCTTTGATATCGCCGATCTCGTAATGCCAGCCTTCCTGCATCAGAGTTTGTTCGGTGATGCGCGGATGAAGCACTGCATCCATGTACACGTCTATCAAATTATAAAAATCTTTTTCGTTCTGACTGGCAACGGGATAACAGGTTTTGTCGGGATAGGTGAACGCGTTGACGAAGGTTGCAAGCGAACCTTTGAGCAATTCCACGAATGGTTCCTTGACGGGATATTTCTCCGAGCCGCCCAATACAGAATGTTCAAGAATGTGCGCCACGCCTGTTGAATCTTTTGGCGTAGTGCGGAAGTTGATGCTGAACACTTTGTTCTCATCATCATTGATAACGGACAACAATCGCGCGCCAGTGCGTTTATGCACATACAGCATCGCGTTTGAATTAATTTCAGGAATATGTTGTTCTTTGATAAGGGTAAATGATTTGGACATGGTGTTCTCCGTTCGTATTGTCCCTTCTCCCTTCAGGGGAGAAGGTTAGGATGAGGGGTGTTTTAGTTCGTTGATTCTGCTTTCAACATTTTCCATGATCGCTGTTGCTACTGCGTGGATGTTATACCTCACATCGTTATTTGTAAATCGAATTACTTTATACCCAAGCGCTTCCAGATACTCGGTTCTTGTTTTATCGTATTCTTGTTGCTCTTTTTCCAAATGTGATGCGCCGTCGATTTCAATTAGTAATTTTGCTTCAGCGCAATAAAAATCGATAATGAAGAAGTCAACCGGATGCTGTCGTCTGAATTTGTACTGCAAATTCCTGTTTCGCAAGTGTTGCCAGAGGGTCGTTTCTGCTGGGGTTTGCGGTTGGCGTAGTTCCCTTGCAAATTGGCGAATGGACGGGTGAATGCGGAGTCGCTTTTCCATGCGCGGTAATAACCCTCACCCTACCCTCTCCCTGAAAGGGAGAGGGTTTTTCTGATTTTTTCTCTCAATGCATCGATCACTTTCAGCTTGTCTTTTTCTTTGTACATCCACATGTCCCAGCCATTGGCGGGAGAGTTGGTGAGTTCCTTCGCCACCGAGTGGATCGAGCCGATCAGTTTCCCGCATTTGATATGTCCATTGGATTGGATGACCGCTTCGCGTTTTCCTTTCGCGAAATATAACTTTTGCCCTGCGGTTAATAACCCGTTCTCAAGCAGCGCACCAAACGGCACCCGAACCTGATTGCGCTTCTCGGGCAGTTCCAACGCCTCAGCAGGAGATTGTTTGATTGCTTTAATACGCTTCTGTGCAACCTTGATATATTTTTTGTCGCGCTCGATACCGATGAAATTACGTCCCAGTTTTTTTGCGACCGCGCCTGTGGTTCCGCTCCCGAAAAATGGATCGAGTACCACGTCCCCTGGGTGGGTGCTGGAGAGCAACACGCGATAGAGCAAGCCTTCTGGCTTTTGGGTGGGGTGCGCCTTCGTCCCATTAGACTTGATGCGTTCCTTGCCCGTTGCCAATGGAATGACCCAATCACTGCGCATTTGCAGATCATCATTCAAGGCTTTCATTGCTTTGTGGTTGAAGGTGTACTTCGTCCCTTTTTTCTTTTGCGCCCAGATCATGGTTTCATGTGCGTTGGTAAAACGCACGCCGCGAAAATTCGGCATGGGATTGGTTTTTAGCCAGACCACATCGTTGAGGATCCAATATCCCAGATCCTGCAAGATCGCACCCACACGGAAAATATTATGGTACGAACCAATGACCCAGATCGCGCCTGTATCTTTTAATACCCGTCGAGTTGCGGATAGCCACTCGCGCGTGAAAATGTCATACGCCTCAAAACTTGAAAATTTATCCCATTGATTATTGACCGCATCCACTTTGGATCGGTCTGGGCGGTAGAGATCATTTTGTAGTTGTAAATTGTAGGGGGGGTCGGCAAATACCAAATCGACGGAGTTCTCAGGCAGGGAATTGAGAACTTCGATGCAGTCGCCTTGTACGATCTGGTTGAGGGGGAGGTTGGCCACTTGTCAAATTATACTCTGACGTGAGTCTGGGATGTAGAATTCAGTGAATCAAACACCCTTTCTGTGCACTCTACAGGAAGGGTGTTTCAATTGTTTTATTTCTTTTGAATGGCTTCGCCCAATTTTTCGACAGCCTCAAGCAATTGTGGATACAGGTCCACGCTTACGGAGATGCCTTTTTTGGTGGGCTTCATTTCTGGGTCATCTCCCCAAATCGCATAGGTGCGGATATAGATGAGCGGCCTTTCTTTGAAGATACTCATGCCGATCCAGATTTCCTGCTTGGCGTTCTTTTTGATCTTTGCGACTACGCCTTCGGTGGTGAGTGTTCCCTTCAAGGCTTGCACGCCCTTCACCAATTCACTGGTCAATTCGGCAACGACGCTGACGCCTGAAGGCGTGGGGATCAGTTCTTCGTCCAGGCCTGCTGTGTAGGTGCGGACAAATACCAATTGTTTTCCTTGAAATTCGCTGTTGCCTACACAGATCATTTCCCGATTGTTCTTGCGAAATGACGCAATGATCGCGCCTTGAGTTTCCTCTTCCATGGGTTTTCTCCTTGGTATGTTGTTTGCAGATATTATATTTTACAGATCAGGGCGGACACAAGGCCCGCCCTGACTGAATCAGAGTATGAGAATGTTTCTTGTGCTGTGACAATTACCAGTTAAGGGTGAAGCGTTTTTTTATCCAGCTTTGGGAGTTAATGAACGATTAAGCTCTATTTCGGCTTCGTGCGGAGTGACAGAGAAGATGTAGCTCCATTCACCGATGAGGGATTTTTGTGTGCGCTTCATCAATGCGCTGTCGTGTTCGCTCCAGGAGCGGGCATGACGGTAGGCGGTGAGGTCGCGGATCACTTTGCAGAGTGAATCGGCGCGGCCATCTTTTAGCATTTCCAGTAGTTGGGTGTTACGCTGGCGATAGTCATCTGGCAGGTGTTCGGCAGGTGCCGAGAGAAGGGAAAGTGATTTTTTGAAACCAGCTTCACTGGTGGGTGGGCGCAGGCGGCTCTTCAGGTTTTCATCAGCAGGTACCCAGATGGTAAGATCTGAAACCTGAACCATGTAGTAGATGGTGATTTTGTCGAAAAAAGTACGCTCTTCGATATCCAGCACTTGCCCAAGACCATAGGTACAGTGCACGACCCAGTCACCTTTGTGAAAATCCATATATAGCTCCTTGATTAGTTAAAGGGAAAAAAAGAAAAACGCCAACCCTGCAAAAGGGCTGGCAAGTGTACCCGTCATTTTGGTATATGAATAATATTATATCATCGAATGAGACGGGCCGTGGCGTGATGAAGGGCGTGTTGTTGTGTTTATGCGCGAAAAATCCGAGGTTTGTTGTTCTACAAGAACTTAAACCTCGGATTTTTCGTTAAAGATCGTTACTTGCTGGTGTTTACGAACTGGACGCAATCACCTTGATTCTTGAAGGGTGAGCCATCTGTTCTGGCGAGAAGTTTCCAACCGTCCAATTTGCATTGGGCTTCGGAAGTTGGTACTGCAATTACGTCGAAGCGTACGGCTGGTGTGTAGGGTGTCCAGGCTGCATCGCGCCTGAATGTGTCTACGCCGCCTGCGCCGCCGTCAGAATAGAAGCCTGCATAGTGCGTGTTCCAAAACACTACATCTGTTTCCACGTCTGTTCCGGTGCTGGGGGCTGTTGAAGCCAGGCCTACATTTAGAGATTCGTATGGACCGTTCAGGCCGATCGGGTTGTAGCCCCAGGTGTTCGTGTTGTAGGCGATGCCGTAGATGACCTGGTTGGGCAGTGTGATTCCCTGTCCGCTGAAATCAAATACGATGTTGAAGGCGTAGCCGTTATAGCAACTACCGTTGCTTGCGCGCCATGCTGTGCCGCCAGCGCAGGTTGGGTCTGCTTCTGGGCGCCACGGGATGAGGAAGTTTTGGGTGACGGTGGTGATCAGGGAGCCGACTGCAGGTGTGGGGCCGCTCAGGTCAACGTTGTAGATGTTGAGTGTGATCGGATGTGTGAATCCTGCTGCGTCCATGGTTGGGTAGGTGGAATGTAACGCCCAGTTGCTCATGGTTACGGTGACCGCGGAAAGATTGCGGGCGGTTCCTGCGAAGGCAATGTAGTCGCCAAATTCGGCGGTTGATGTGGCTTGATAGCCCAGGCTGGGGAGATTGGGTGGAAGTGGTTCTGGGATGCTGTTGTAGATCGAGATGCCGGCAGCCGAGGCGCTGACACTGACCAACAGTGCTGCAATAACAACGAAGACAGACAACATGGTGAACTTGCTGACTCTGTATTTCATTATTTTCTCCTTATATCTTGTGGTTTCGATTTGAAAAAATCGAATGCGGACGAGTACTTTCATGCATCAACAACTGAGAACTGAATTGTTTTTTGTCTTTTACCTCCTTGAACAAAAAAATTCAGGTAGTCGGTCTAATGTACATAAACAAAAAAACCGACCATGAAAGTCGGTTTCGCTATTGGCTTCCCAGTACCCCGCATAAAGTACATGCAAGCGACCAAATAAGGGTTGGCTGGATCATCGCCTCTGAACGTGAGATGATTCTCTATGAAATTGTGTGAAGTGATCTGAGATTGCTTTTCTTGGAATCTAAAACTATTCTATTAACACCCAAATGAAATTGTACAACTATCGTAGCCTCAAGTCAACAAGCAACTGTAATAGATTTAGCCATGTGGTTTTTTCCTCTGATAGACACTGGGTAGTAAGTTTAAACCCGCCGCTGTTTCAAAACAGCGGCGGGTTTGATTTCGTTCAATTATATTTTTTCGAGACAACGTTTGGACAGTGTGGCTGCGACGTCCATGCGATATTCTGCGCTGGCCCATTCGTCGTTGGCTTCGTGATAGGCGTTGCCTGCGGCGATCTCCAGACCGTCAGCTTCGGTGCCATCCATGGCGAGCATGGGACTTTTGCCATAGCCGCCGAGAGTTAATCTTGTGCGGCCTGAGTTCCACTGGCTGATTGCAGCGCAGACGATGGGTTTGTCTGCGGGAGTGCGTGAAACGAATTCAAATGCGAGTTTGGTGTTGAGCGGAATGGTGATGGAGGTGATCAGTCCCTTGGGACGGGTGAGCAGGAATTCGCTCAGGCCGATCGTGGTGGCAGATGGATTATTAATGGTTACCTTCGTGTCCATTGCGAGGAGCATGGTTGCAATGGTGGAGCGTCCGTCACTGGCTACGAGAGTCCCTGCCACGGTGGCGGTGTTGCGAATATTGATCGGGGCTTCAAGTTTGATGGGGGCCTGCAATGCTTGGGGGCAGAGTTCAGATTCGAGCAATGCCTGTAATGTACAGGTGGCGCCGATCTGCAATTCGTTGCCGTTGACGCGCAGCGCATCCAGGCCGAGGCGTTGGAGGTCTACTACGGAAACAGGATCAGTTGTCGGGTGGGAAAGAAGCGTACCCCCTCCAAGCGGGACTGTATTTGGTTGAGCCAGAAGTGTCAGAGCTTCGTCCAATGTTTGTGGGCGGTGATACGTTGAGATCATAATATGCCTCCGTGAAATTCTTTACTATTATACATGTTAGGGACCTGGCAATGTCACCTTGAATTGCATGGCCAGTATTCGTAATGTAAAGATGGCGAGCGCCCCGATGATGGATGCGATCAGTGAGTTTATATCCAGTTTTATGAGGATGACAAAGACCCACGTGCCAATGAAAGAACAGGTGGCATATAACTCTGTGTTTCGTCGGAAGACGTTTGGAATGCGGTTGCATAAGAGATCGCGCAATACGCCGCCAAAGATGCCCGTTACCACGCCCATCAAAACCGCCACGATGGCAGATGTGTTTAATTGGAGGGCATAGGTTGCCCCAAGAATGCTGAACAGGCCGAGGCCGACCGCATCTGGCACGTTGAGTAATTTATTTGAAATTCTATCCAGACGATAAAAGGAAAGTGATGCGGCCGCGAATGTGATGATGCTGAGCCAGGGATCCATGATCCAGAAGATGGGGGTGCGGCCAAGCAAAAGGTCGCGCATGGTGCCTCCGCCAAACGCGGTTGCAAAAGCGATCGTCGTAGCCCCTACAATGTCCATTTCATGTTTGCGTGCTTCCAATGCTCCAGAAATAGCGGATGCTGTGACTGCAATGTATGTGAGGATGAGCAGAATGTTTTCCATCTAAATTTTTTATAGGCTATGTTCTGGCCGCGGTTCTTATTTTTTGGATCGCGGGCAGCAGCAGCCCTACGATCATAAATAAAAGGAATGCGCCGATTCCAATGCCTGGATACCAATTCGTAGACGGGTCTGAGAATATAGGTGTAGCCGTTGGCGTGACTGTGATCGTGCTGGTTGGCGATGGCACGGTGGCGGTCGGCGTTACTATAGTGGTGGATGTGGGAGTTGGCGTGAATGTGGACGTGGCCGTTGGTGTAAAGGTGAAAGTTGGCGGCACAGGTGTGGATGTTTTTCTGCCACCCCCGCCATCTTCAGGCGCTTTTGTAGGGCACGGAATGATCGTTCCAGACGCGTCGAAACAAACATCTTGCGCCTGCACGCGCGTTTGAGGAACAAGCACAACTGCAAAAAATAACATGCCTGTCAGAGCAACCGATAAAAGCATTTGCTTGTTCATCTATATTCCTTTTTCAATAAAAATTAATCGGGATAAACTTTCCAGCCAAGTTCACTCAACTGCGATTTGTCCATTTGGTCTGCGGGCACATCAAAGTTCATGGTTGAGCCTTCTGCCAAAAGTTCATTCGTTTCTGCATCGTAAATTCCAGACCAGGCTTCAGTTATTTTTCCCTTGCTTCTGCCCGCCTTGCCAACGATCTTAAGTAGCTTTCCAATGGGCACATTCTTGCGATACTTCACTTCGAGTTTTCCAGTAAACATAAAACGCGGATTTGCTGGGTCGCTGCCCATGTGCGAACGCCCGCTGACCTCGTCGATGATCGCCGCCACAATGCCGCCATGCAAAACGCCAGGGTAGCCTTGAAAATGATCGGGCGCAATATATTCTGTTTCAACGATCCCTGGTTCCACTTCATAAATGTGCAAGTGCAAGCCAGTCGGATTTTCAACTCCGCAGATGAAACAGTGAAGCGAGTTTGGTTGTTTTATTTTGTTCA
>JAVBXV010000088.1 GCA_030824405.1 Anaerolineales bacterium
ACTTACGCCCATCCAGCCCCATTTGGCATTGGTCGTGATGTTGATACGCTTTGTGTCACGCCTCAATGAATGAAGATTGTGTACTTTGTTATCGATGAGCACTTGCTGTATTTCGGTATAACTTTCTGGCTTGAGCGCCAGTTCGATCTCGCCAGAATTGCCCGCCCGCGCTTTTTGCTCATAAACAGGCAGGGATTGGATATACATGAAGTCTGAATCGTCAGTGCGATTTTCATTCTGCCTGACATCCTCTTCCTCATCCATTTTTTGCGCTTCATTTTCCCCGCCGACATCTGGTCTGTGGACTGTGAGTTTATTTACGGGATAGTTTTCGTTCACAACCACCACAGACGGCGATTTATCCTCCGCTTCCTGTTTTTCCTGAAGAGGATAAGTATTCTTTCGCTTGGTGCTCACTTCAGAATAATTATATAAAAGTGTATCCTGAAATTTGAGCAACCTGTCGTCAAATACACGCCTTAGTTTCTGATGCTGTATATTTTCATTGTTTATTCGCGATGAGTATGGACTTTGTTTTTGCGTAAGATTGTAGGCTTCTCTGATTTCTTTTCTTGCCTTGGGATGGTTTCCAGAATCGTTGTATATCATCCCTGCCAGCCAATGCGCGATGGACCTGTTGATCTTGAGGTCTGAAATTTGCATGATCGCTTTATTGAGAGATTCGTCCGCCTGTTCCAGCTCACCCAGTTCGTAGTGACAGCAGCCAATTAGTAAATGATACAGCCCAATATGGTCGTGGTTGCCTGGAAATTCATTTGCGATCGAATAATTTATTGTTTGGATCTTATGTCTGATGATTTCCGATTCACTCGAATCCAGTATGCTGAGCTCATCCCGCAGAATGGCAAGGCCTCCGTCAAGCTCAAGAAAATCCAGAATTTCGTTGATCTCGTCTTTCATGGTCTGTCCTACTCCCCTGGCAGCCAGAGCGGAAACTTCAAAATTTCCTGCATTTTCTCAAGCAGTTCGATGGATTCCTTCGCCATATTGGCACGCACCTGTGGACTGTCCAAGCTGTGATCGAGGTAATTGGAAAGCGCAAGCAGGAGCGGCTCGGAAAAATTTGCAGTATCCATATTTTCAAGGCTGTTGGCAATCGAAATGATCAAGTCACGCTGCATTTCCGCGCGCGCTTTTTCACGCATATGGATCTGGTGCGCCTTCACTTCTCCACTTGCGATGGTTGCAATGTTTGTGCGCTCCACTCCCCAGGTCTTTAAGCGCTCCTGTTTAATGTGATCTGGCATGTTGATATTTGTGATCTGCAGGGTGGAAAGGACCACGCCATATTCCCGTAATTTGGCGTTTACGCTGTTGACAAGGTCTTTCATGCTCTTTGTGGATAGCAGCATAGTCTCATTTCTGCTCTCCATGAATAATTCGTCGAGATACTTTTGGGGAATGAGCGCGCCAAGCGCCCCTTTCGTTTGTCCAGTTGCAGATTTTAGCCATTCATTGGCAGCCTTGCCGCTTTTGAATGTATATTCCACAGCTTTGCGGATGGCTTCAGGGTCATAGGGAATGAGTATGTTTTCATCACCTTCATGTCTTTCGCCGCCAAGGAAATATTCCCCGTTCATTTCAATATCGAGTTTGATGCCATCTTTTGTCCACGCGGTTGTGGTGAAGGTCTCATATTGCGGACCCAAATTTACCGCGGCTGTAATTCTTTCATCCCAGTGCAGGAACGCCTTTCCCTGCCCAACAATGCGTGAGAATTTCATGCCACGTTCGATATACACGGCATTCCCAGATTGGATATTCAACTTTACCGGCCCGCCAATAATGGACGACCAGTGTTCTGGCGGGTCAAGTTCTCCATCCTTCACCGTTATTTCAGGAAATTTAAAATAACTAAAACTGGACAATGGTGGCGGCATTGCTGGTTTTCCGAAAACTCGCAAATTAATGATCCTGGCTTCATTTTCACTGGCAGGCAGATCATGGAATTTGGCTAAAAATATTGCGGCAGAATTAAATAGATGTCCTACGCCAATGCCAATAAAAATTAATGGAGCAAAGATTAGAAACAGGCTAATGGCAAGACTTAAGTATGGATTTAATCTACTTTCAAAGGCGCGCGTTGAATGAAGGATCAAAAAGAGAAAGGGGATGGCGAGAAGGAGCGCGCTTGGAATCAGAACTCCACTCACTTTTCCAAGCGAATCGAAGTGAGCCTGTTTTTCCGAATACAGGTCCTGCCATTTTTGGGGATCGTTGGATGCATTGAAGGACATGACTTTTTATTCCTTGCGCGGGCTGGATAAAAAATGCTGCTTGATATTTTGGAGGCCGTTCTTTGCCTCAGGATCGTCCACGGGTTGTTCTTCGAGCATTTTCTCCAGCGTTCCAATGAATCGCACAGCAATCACGTAGCGCGGAAGGTTTGGATGCAATTCGCGGGTTTGCCGTAACCCGTCTGCGATGGTGGTGAGGAGGATGGAGTGCGCATCTGTACGCGCCTCCTGCTGGATACGCTCCGATTCGGCCTGACCATTGGCTAACAGAATTGCCCGATGCCTTTCCCATTCCACGCTCCAGGTGGCAATATTTTGTTCCTCTACTTTATCTTTGAGGTTTTTATCCTTTTCGGAAGGGAAGGAAAAGTCGGCGGCTTTTGCATTTAGTAATTTGATTCCCACTCGTTGAAGATCGTTTCTAATCAGAAAATTGATCTTTTCTGTAATTTCTTCCGCCGCTGTTCCCGTTTCATTTTCATGTGCCTTCCATAAATATTCCACACTTCTTTCGGAAAGGACTTCACGAGCGGCTTCCTCTGCGAGTGCAAGTACGTGATCTTCCCAGCGTATGGTTTGTTCACCCTTTTCCTGAGTGATCTTCTTTCCCCTATAACTCAGAACGGATCTGGCTCGCGCTTGTGAATAAGGAAAGGCTCCATCAAGGTTTTCGTTTGGTTCTTTTCCATCTCGCAGCATAATGTTGGTACGCAGCAGTTCTTGATAAAGATCTCTTGTCCATACTTCGCGTTCCAATGCGAAGGCGACTGATACCGTTGTTGTAAATGCGATGCCGTCTTTTGAGATGGCTTTGATCTTCGAGTCGCGGAAACGATTTCTTAGATCCACGATCTCAAAAGGCGTGGCGCCTTTTGAGAGAACAATTAACCCTGGTCCGCCTGCTCTGAACTTTGGGCCGTTGGAAATGCCCGCAATTTGGTGTGGATGAGTCCAGAGCATGCCGATGGATTTTTTCAAAAATGAAGGCGCGCCGTCAATTCTCTTTTCCGCTTCTTTTACATCAATGGAGGCAGTCTTCCATAATGGAAGCTGCACACCCCAGAGATAGGAAATGAAAATGAATATTCTTTGTATTTTTTCCTTCCCGTCATCGGGGTTTGAAGATGGGATCACAGCAAGTGCAACCTGTGAGGCGATCAAGTAGTAAACCATCAGCAGGGGAGCGGCGATGGAAAGGATGCCCGCCCATTGGTCAACGAGCCAGCTGAAAAGCAGAAGTATGTAATGGAATGCAAAAGATAAACGCCAGCGTGCTTTGGAATGTTCTTTCGTTTGAGCAAAGAAAAACAAAAGAAACCCGCCCCATCGAATCCAGGCTGCGAGTCCGTCTACTTGCAGAAATTTTTCAACATAGAATGGAGCCGCCCAAAACACCCCTGCCACGGCCAGCACTTCGAACAGATATATAATGGACAGGTACATACCATGTCCAACCCCGTCTTCTTTTGCTGTTTTACGAAGATAATCTATTACAAGCAGCACCAACGCCAATGCAAATAAAATTGGAATTATGATGTTAAAGAATCCATTTATAGTGCTTGTAATGTCAAAAAATCCGCCCACCATGTTATTCCACCTGTAATGAAGTTGACATGAAATAGTATATACTTTTACAAAACTTCTTGTCAAGAACAAATGTCATGATAACTATAGAATTCCACTGTCACACCCATGCTTCAAAAGATTCTCTCACGCGCCCGTCTGATCTGATCGCGGCGGCGCGCCGTAAAGGGATCGATCGACTCGTCGTCACAGATCACAATTCAATTCAAGGTGCATTGGAAGCAAAAGCCATTGACCCTGAACTGGTGATCGTGGGCGAGGAGATCATGACCACGAAAGGGGAGATCCTCGCTGCGTTTGTGCAGGAGGAGATTCCGCCTTATCTAACGCCGCAAGAAACGATCAAAAGATTGAAAGAACAAGGCGCGTTTATCAGTGTGTCGCATCCATTTGACGAGATGCGTGCGGGCGGCTGGCAGGAAAAAGATCTGCTGGAGATCATCCCATTTGTGGATGCAGTTGAAGTGTATAACTCGCGCTGCATGCTGCCGCGCTTCAATCGCCGTGCGCGTGAGTTTGCGTTAAAACATAACCTGGCTGGCACGGTCGGCTCAGACGCGCATGCGGCTTTCGAGGTGGGGAGATCTGTCATTTTGCTGGACCAGTTCACAGGTCCAGAAGAGATGCGCGCTGTAATTCGTCAGGCAAAATTCAGGGTGAAATGGTCGCCCTGGTGGTTTCATCTTGTATCGAGATATGCTTCTTCAATGAAAAAATAAAATCTTGACATGCAGTTTTAGGCATGATAATCTTGCCGACAGTGTGCCCGGATCGCCTGAAAGCGGAGAGGTGAACGGGCATCAATTTTTTAAGCAGGAGAAATAAAGATGTCTGATCGTTTTGTTGGAACCGTCAAGTGGTTTAATGCGACCAAGGGCTATGGCTTCATTGGGCGCGAGGATGGTGAGGATGTGTTCGTGCATTTCTCCGCCATTCAAACCGATGGCTATCGCAAGTTGGAAGCCGAGCAGAAAGTGGAGTTCGCCGTCGAAGACGGCCCCAAAGGCTTGCAAGCTGCCAATGTGATACCACTCTCGTAAGACGAAGCCTGACGGCTAAGTTTTTGCGAAACGAACAGGGTTGTCGTGAGACAGCCCTGTTTTTATTTAAGATGATTAATGTCACTGTATGTTTTGGGAGGGGCGTCATAGAATCAAAATAATAGAGGCCGTAACTTTTTCGGGGAATAAACGACTTTTATATATGGAGATCTAACCTTGTCATTTATCAATATTTTCAAAAGTGACGCCAGGCGGCGCACTACTCTTTTTGCGGGACATGTTGTTCCCGATTCTTCGCGTTGTGTGCAGTGTGGTATTTGCAGTTACAACTGCCCGATCGGCATTGATGTTCGCGCACATGCCTGGCGTGATGAAGCCATTAATCACTCTGAATGTTTGACCTGCGGCGAGTGCGTGGCGCGTTGTCCGCGCGGCGTGCTGCGTTTTGACCGCACAGATCTGTTCGCGAAAGATGCCCAATGAGATACGCCATTATCGGAACGGGTGCTGCTGGGTTCGCCTCGATCGAAGCCATCCGCTCGCTGGATAAGAGCGGCGAAATTTTCATGCTGGGGGATGACCCGCATGGGTTTTATTCACGCCCCGGGCTGGCTTATTTTCTGACAGGAGAATTGGCAGATAAATCTCTGTTTCCAAAAACACGCGAAGATTATGCGCGCTTGAATTTTACATATCAGAAAGCGCGCGTGACGAAGATCAACCGCGCCGAAAAATTTCTTTTATTGGATGGAAAAACGCCTCTTCCTTACGATAAGCTGTTGATAGCGACAGGGGCATCTGCCCTGCCTTTGACCATTCCCGGTGCAAACTTTCAAGGCGTGGTGAAACTGGATCATCTCGAAGACGCTCGAGGCATTTTGAGTTTTGCCAAACGCGGAAAGACCGCCGTGGTGGTGGGAGGCGGCATCACTGCCCTTGAGTTGACCGAAGGTTTGCTCGCGCGCGGCGTGAAGGTTCATTATCTTTTGCGCGGAGACCGTTACTGGAGCAATGTACTGGACGAGCACGAGTCGCGCATTGTGGAAGCGCGTCTTCAAGAGGAAGGAGTCACCCTCCATTTTCATTCCGAATTAACCGAAGTGATCGGCAAAGGCGGGAAAGTAGGCGGTGTTCGTTTGCTGAACGGAAAGACGATCAAGTGTGACATCCTTGCCTATGCCATCGGTATCAAACCTCGCGCGGAGTTGGCACAGGATGCCGAACTGGCTTTGGATCGCGGTATTCTCGTGAATGAATTTTTGCAAACCAATGACCCTGATATTTACTCGGCGGGTGATGTGGCGCAAGTCTATGACCCGATCACTGGCCGTTCTGTATTGGATAGTCTGTGGAGTCCCGCACGCGATCAGGGGCGTGTTGCTGGGTTGAACATGGCGGGGCAAAGAAAATCCTATATCAAGAGTGCACCTTTCAATGTGACCAGGCTGGCAGGCTTAACCACAACCATCATCGGCGCAGTGGGGCATGGCCGCGATGAAGACATCGTTGGCATTGCGCGCGGAGACAGCGAAACCTGGCGTCAACTGCCAGATGCGATCGTGGCGCAAGGCGGCTTCGATATCAACCGCGTCAGAATTCTTGTGGGAGAAAAGATACTCATCGGCGCGGTCGTGATGGGTGACCAGACCTTGTCTGCGCCTTTGCAAAAGATCATCGCCCAAAAGGTAGACATTACCTCCGTGCGCGATAAATTACTTGCGCGAGATGCAAAGATCGCAGATGTGATCGTGGACTTTTGGTCGAAACATGCAGCAGTAGCTTAAAAGAATAATGCCTCGGGAGGGCAACAATGCTTCGTGGAAACAAGGAATTATGGCTGGCGTTTTTATCCTGTGTTTTGGTAACTGGGGTGTACGCGGCAATACTATTTTCAACGCGGGAGATTCCCGCCGCTGGTGAATTATTTGGTCACAGCATTGGCATCTTCGGTTTCATCTTAATGCTGATGACAGAGATACTTTACAGCTTAAGGAAAAGAAGTAAATTTGCAACATGGGGGAGAATGTCCACATGGCTTCAAATTCATATTTTCACGGGTTTGGTTGGGCCTTACATGGTTCTGCTGCACACCTCATGGAAATTCAACGGCCTTGCGGGCGCAACAACCCTGCTTACATTTATCATCGTGGTCAGCGGTTTCATTGGCCGCTATATTTACACACGCATCCCGCGCACAATGGACGGGCTTGAGATCGAAGGTACGCTTTCGCAGGAAGCGCTCAAACGCGCACGACAATTAATGTCTCTGTGGCACACCGTCCATATTCCAATTGGAATGGCGTTGTTCATTTCCGCCTTCGTGCATATTGGCGCGGCGTTATATTACGCCACGTTCCTAAAGTAGGAGCAAACATGCGAAACAATCGTCTCGGATGTTTAACAGGAACGGGCATTTTTGCTTCACTGATCACTTTGTTCGTTTTGGTTGGCGTTGCATTTGCAAGCGGCGGACACATGTTCAGCTCGGGTGATCTAAATGCCCAGCCTGGCGAAACCGTTGGCAATGTCAATTCACATGCGCAGATCAGCGAATGCAAAGCCTGTCACACCGCACCGTGGGAATCTGCCGTCATGGCAGACCGCTGTGTGGATTGTCATACAGATATCGCCGAGCAAATGTTTAATGTTGCTGAACTACATGGCGCGATCACACAAAAGAATTCAAGTTTTGCATGCCGCGATTGCCACCCCGAACATCGCGGTGCGGCCGCTGTATTAACTGAAATGAATGAGTTTGATTTTCCACATGAAGCGTTGGGATTTTCATTAAACGGTCACCAGCTAAAGGCGACGCGTGAAGCGTTTGTCTGCTCCGATTGCCACGCAGATGACTTATCCACATTTGCTTCAGACTCCTGCCAAACCTGCCACGCCGAAATGGACATTTCCTACACCCAGGCACATATCCTCTCCTTCGGGACAGATTGTCTTGCGTGCCATGATGGCGTCGATCGTTATGGCGATGATTTCAATCACGACCAATTGACATTTCGTTTAACAGGAAAACATGCAGAAGCCAGTTGCACAAAGTGTCATCTCGATGCGCGCAATATTGCGGATCTGCAATTTGCGCCGCAGGATTGTTTTTCCTGCCATCAAAAAGATGACCCGCATGCAGGCGCATATGGCAACGAGTGCGGAGTTTGTCATTCGCCCGAAGGTTGGCTGCCCGCAAAGTTTGACCACAACTTATCGACCTTCAAATTGGAAGGTGAACACGCCGAGACTGCTTGCGAAGAGTGCCATGTGAATAATGTCTTCAAAGGGATGCCTAGCGATTGTTATTCGTGTCACAGCGAGGACGATGAGCATGGTGGGAAGTTTGGAACTGATTGTTCCACCTGCCATACTCCAAGTGACTGGGAAAATGCCACCTTTGACCATGGCCGCACAAACTTTCCATTGGATGGTGCGCATACTTCGGTTGCCTGTGAAAACTGCCATGCCAATAATGTGTTTGCTGGCACACCGTCTGACTGTTTTGCCTGCCATGCTGAACCTGTTTCTCATGCGGGGCAGTTCGGTACAGAGTGTGCCGCATGTCACAGCACCAACGCATGGACACCCGCTTCATTCAATGGCCAGCAGCATATTTTCCCATTGGATCATGGCGAAGGCGGAAACGTTTCTTGTGCTACTTGTCATCCATCCAGTTATCAAACTTATACTTGTTATGGATGCCATGAACATAACGAAAGCAATGTCCGCTCGGAGCATCTTGAAGAGGGTATTTCTGATTTCCAAAATTGTACGGAATGCCATGCCGATGGCCGCGAGCACGAAGGCGGCGATTAATAAAAAAACAGCCTGCGGAAATATTTCCGCAGGCTGTTTTTTTATATGGACGATTATTTTTTCTTTGGCGATTCGGGGATAAATTCGCGCGGTTCCAACATTCCCCAACGGCTTGCGCCGAGGTAGAGAATATCAAGCACAAGGTCTTCATAGCGAATGCCTTCTGCCGCGGCTTGCAGACATAGGTCACTGTAATCAGGAGTGAGGCCAGGCAGGGTGTTGATCTCTATCAAACGCGGAGTGCCTTCTTCGTCTAGGCGAATGTCTGTGCGGGAGACATCCAATGTGTTCAAGAGTAGATGCGCGCGCAAGGCGAGATATTTCAATTTCTTTTCAAGTTCGGGTTCGATCTCAGCGGGGCAGAAATATCCAGGTGAGCCATCTGCGCCGACTTCTTTTGATTTTGCTTCATTGCTATACACCCAGGGCGTGACCGAGCGACTGCTGTCCAACTCGAGAACGGGGAAGCGGTGGAAGCCGTCTTTTTCGTACCATTCAGGGTGGCGGGAGAATTTCTTTGCATCGGCGCGGCCAAGGATGCCGACTGTAAATTCGCGGCCTGGCAGGAAGGTCTCTACCAGCGCAGGTTGTTGATAGACATTAATAATATATTGTGCGCGTTCGCGCAGTTCCTTTTCGTTCTTGACGATGGCTTTCATGTCCACGCCCATGCCGGTGCCTTCGCGTGCAGGCTTGACGAAGAGCGGGAATTTCAATTCTGGGCGCAGGGGTTCGTCGCCAGCGTTGAATTCCTGAAAGGGAGCCACAGGCAGGCGGCGGTCGCGCCAGATGCGTTTTGTGAGGGTTTTATCCAGGGAAATGCCGTTGGCAAGTACGCGTGAGCCTGTGTAGGGAATGCCGAGCATTTCAAGCAGGGCGGGTACTTGCGCTTCACGTGCGTCACCGCCGAGGCCTTCGGCGATGTTGAAACAGATATCAGGCTTTACTTCGCGTAGGGCATAGGGCAGGTCTCTGTCAGCCTGGATAAATGTAGTTGTGTGGCCATCAGTTTCGAGCGCGGCGCGAAGCGAGTCTATCGTTTCGATATGATCAAAGTCGGCGAAGGCGTCTGGGGGGACTCCCTCTGGCTTTGGTTGTGATTCGTCTTTAATGTTTGCAAGGACAGCTATTTTCCAATAGCGTTTCATGTGATGGTGGGGAGGCTTTTCTTCTTCGTTCGCAAGAGACTCTGGCATTTTTTCTCCTATATATGAAATAGTCTACGCAATAATAGCGCAAGATGTGCAGATGACAAGGGTATGCAGGAGTTCTTCATGATTTCTTAAGGTAAACAATGTTTGTAACTAGACAATCATTAGCCTTTCAGGTATCATTGGCACGCTTGTACCGTTGCTCACTAAGGCATTTAAAGGTGAAACGGTGCGTGTAAAATTCAAACCTATACCCGGATAAGCCCCTTATCCGGGTTGTTGTACGTAAAAAGATTTTTGCGGAGGCTATCGAATGTCAGACCTGATCAAGCAAATCACAAGTGATTTGCAGAAACAAATTGAAGGCTTTAAGCCTGAGTACAGTGTTAGCGATATTGGCGTTGTACTTGAAGCGGGTGATGGTATTGCCCGCGTACAGGGACTTGCGAGCGTTCGTGCGCAGGAACTTGTGCAGTTCTCGAATGGCGTGATGGGCACTGCGTTCAATCTTGAAAAGGATAGCGTGGGTGTGATCGTAATGGGTGCATATGACGGGATTGCCGAAGGCATGACCGTTCGCGGCACCGGACGCATCGCTTCTGTCCCTGTAGGTGATGCAATGATCGGACGCGTGGTCAACGCTTTGGGTGAGCCGATCGATGGCAAAGGTCCCATTGCAACCACCAGTTTCCGCCCGATCGAGCGCATTGCTCCTGGTGTGGTGCAGCGTCAAGATGTGGATACTCCTGTGCAAACAGGTATCAAGTCCATTGACTCGATGATCCCTGTAGGTCGTGGTCAGCGTCAGTTGATCATCGGCGACCGCCAGACTGGTAAGACCGCCATTGCGATCGACACCATCATCAATCAAAAAGGCAAGGGCATCGTTTGTATCTATGTTGCGGTTGGTCAGAAGAAGGCCGCCGTGGCTCGTACTCTTGGTATTCTTGAAAAGAATGGCGCAATGGAACATACCATTATCGTCATGGCTGCTGCGGATGAATCTGCGGCGTTGCAATACATTGCTCCGTACTCTGGAACCGCCATTGGTGAAGAGTTCATGGAGACTGGCCGCGATGCGTTGATCATTTATGATGATCTTTCAAAGCATGCGTGGGCGTATCGTCAGGTTTCCTTGCTGCTTCGCCGTCCTCCTGGACGTGAAGCCTATCCTGGTGATGTGTTTTATCTTCACTCTCGTTTGTTGGAGCGCTCTGCGCGCCTCGCGAATGATTATGTGATCGTGAAGAATGACTTTAAAGAAGAGTTTGCATCTGCCAAGGATGGCGTGGACGGCAAGGTTTATTCTGGTCCCGTTTCCAAAGACGATGCTGATGAAGCTCGCA
Organism: Anaerolineales bacterium; assembly: GCA_030824405.1. GTDB lineage: Bacteria > Chloroflexota > Anaerolineae > Anaerolineales > Villigracilaceae > Villigracilis. The sequence goes on from JAVBXV010000088.1 coordinate 11,157, forward strand.
AGAAGATGAAGGGTGATCAGGATTATAAGATCATCAAAGTGAAGGGTACGGGTGGTTCGCTCACATCCCTGCCGATCATTGAAACACTTCTTGGTGACGTTTCTGCCTACATTCCTACAAACGTGATCTCCATTACAGACGGACAGATCTACCTTGAAGGTAACTTGTTCAACGCAGGTATTCGCCCCGCCGTAAACGTGGGTATTTCAGTTTCCCGCGTGGGTGGTGACGCCCAGACCAAGGCTATGAAGCAGGTGGCTGGTCGTTTACGTTTGGACATGGCCGCTTATCGTGAGTTGGCCGCGTTCGCTCTCATGGCTTCTGACTTGGACAAATCCACACAGCAGCAGTTGAGCCGTGGTCAGCACATGCAGGAAATTCTTAAGCAGCCTCAGTATCGCCCTGCTGAACTCGAGCAGCAAGTGATTGTTATCTTTGCTGGTACCAACGGCTTTGCCGATGGTGTTCCTCTGGATAAGATGGCTCAATGGCAGTTTGACTTGATCCGTTTCATGGAAACTTCATATCCTGAAGTTGGCAAGGATATTATTGCCAAGAAAGCCATTTCTGACGACAACCGCGCTGCCATGATCAAAGCCCTTGAGGCTTTCCGCGCAGGTTGGCAGGCCGCCTAGGCTTTACGAGAGATTAAAGGAGACCTATGGCTTCCGCTCGTGAGATGAAACTCCGAATTAAGAGCGTAAAGAATATTGCGCAAGTAACGCGCGCTCTTGAAACGGTAAGTGCCAGTAAAGTCCGCAAAGCGGTCAATGCTGTTACGGCTACGCGTTCCTACGCGACCAAAGCCTGGCAGGTATTGAAGCATGTTGCGGAACAACCAGGCAGGGATAGTTTGCACCCGCTTTTGGCGCAGCGCAAGGAAATAAAAAATACATTGGTGGTTGTGATCACAGGTGACCGCGGTCTCGCGGGCGCTTACAACTCGAATGTCATTCGTTATGCCTCCCAGCGTTTTGATAAGAACCCTGTTCCTGTGAAGTATATTGCCGTTGGCCGCAAGGGACGCGATTTACTCGTCCGCCGTCGCAAGGATGTGATCGGCGATTTTAGTAATTTGCCCGCCGCCCCCACATTCTTTGATGTTTCTGCAATTGGTCGTCTTGCTGTAGATGCATATAAGAATGGCGAAGTGGATGAGGTTTATTTGCTTTACACAGATTTCATTAACATGGCCCGCCAGGTGACCTCTGTGAAGAAGTTATTGCCTCTTGAGTTGACTGATGAAGGTCGTGTGCATGACTTTGAACAGGCCAAGCCTACCGGCCCATCTGCTGCATATGATTACGAACCTGATCAAAGCATAATCCTGGATGAAATCATCCCTCGTTTTACGGCTTTGCAGGTCTATCAGGCAATTTTGGAATCCCAGGCGAGTGAACATGCTGCCCGTATGGTTGCCATGCACGCTGCTACAGATAACGCGAAAGACCTGGCTGGTGCCTACCAATTGGCGTATAACAAAGTGCGTCAACAGGGTATTACCAACGATATTTTGGACATTGTCGGCGGCGCAGAAGCGCTGTCCGCGAAATAACTGGAGGAAATCATGGCAAACGCAAATGGCCGTGTAGTACAAATTCTTGGTGGCGTGGTGGATGTTGAATTCACCGATGGTAACGTCCCTGAACTTTATGAAGCAATTAACGTTGAACGAGAAGGCCAGGAAACTCTTGTGCTCGAAGTTCAAAAACATCTGGGTAATAACTGGGTACGTACCGTGTCCATGGATACAACCGATGGCTTGCAGCGTGGCGTTGTTGCCACCGCAACAGGCGCTCCCATTATGGTTCCCGTCGGCGAGGCAACATTAGGTCGTATCTTCAATGTGCTTGGCGCACCAATTGACAAGAAGGGTGCTGTCGATGCCGCAACGTTATACCCCATTCATCGTTTAGCTCCGCCGTTTTCCGAACAATCCACCCGTGTGGAAGTGTTTGAAACTGGCGTAAAAGTCATCGACTTGATCGCTCCGTTCACCAAAGGTGGCAAGACTGGTATCTTCGGCGGCGCGGGTACAGGCAAGACCGTTATCATCATGGAACTTATCCGTTCCGTTGCCACTGAGCACGAAGGTAACTCCGTGTTCGCAGGTGTAGGCGAACGAACCCGCGAAGGTACGGGCCTCTATCGTGAAATGCTCGAATCAGGCGTTATGAAAGATACCGTCATGGTTTATGGACAGATGAATGAGCCTTCAGGTGTGCGTTTGCGCGTAGCGCTGACCGCTCTTTCCATGGCTGAATACTTCCGCGATCAGGGCAGAGACGTGTTGCTCTTCATCGACAACATTTTCCGCTTCTCCATGTCTGGTTCTGAAGTGTCAGCTTTGCTCGGTCGTATGCCTTCTGCTGTAGGTTACCAGCCCACACTCGCTACTGAAATGGGTGAGTTGCAGGAACGCATTACCTCCACTCGCACAGGTTCGATCACGTCCATGCAAGCCGTGTACGTGCCTGCGGATGATTATTCCGATCCTGCTCCTGTGGTGACATTTACACATTTGGATGCAACCATCGCTCTCGAGCGCTCCATCGTGGAAAAAGGTATTTACCCGGCAGTGGACCCACTCGGTTCCACCTCCCGAATTCTTGATCCTAACGTCGTTGGAGAAGAGCACTACCGAACAGCACGCGAAGTGCAGCGCGTTTTGCAGCGTTACAAAGATTTGCAGGATATTATCGCCATTCTCGGTATTGACGAACTCTCCGAAGAAGACAAACTCATAGTTTCCCGCGCTCGTAAGATCGAACGTTTCTTCTCACAGCCGTTCTATGTGGCTGAGAAGTTCACCGGTATCCCTGGCCGCTATGTTCAGTTGAAGGACACAGTCCGCGGTTTCCGTGAGATCCTCGATGGCAAATGCGATGATCTTCCCGAGCAGGCCTTCATGATGGCTGGTACGATCGAAGACGTACGTGAACGCGCTGAGAAGCTCGCCAAGGCCTAAATCAGTGTCGGGATTTTAGGTGTCATGCATCGGGTTGCCTGATGCGTGACACAATGACACTGGAGAATTCTTATGACCATTCGTTGTGAAATCGTTTCGCAAGACCGCACAGTGTTCGCAGGTGATGTGGACATTGTGGTGTTGCCTGGTGCAGGCGGTGAGATGGGTATTCTCCCCAAGCATGCCCCAGTACTCACCACATTAAAATATGGCGTTATAAAGATCCGTAAAGGCGGCAAGGAAGAACTCTTCACCGTTGCAGGCGGCGTTGCAGAAGTGCAGCCTGATATTGTTACCATTCTTGCGGATGCTGCAGAAAACATCAATGAAATTGACGTATCCCGTGCAGAGGATGCGCGCAAGCGTGCTGAGGAAATCCTGTCCAAAGGCATACCTGCTGATACGGATGTCTATCTCGCCATGGAAGCTGCTTTGCGCAAATCTAATTTGCGTTTGGATGCTGTCAACCGATATCGTAAGGGTGGTACGCGCGTCCCCACCTCGGAGAACTAGACCCTCGTGGCAATGTTCTCGAAAGATCTGGGTATAGACCTGGGTACCATGTTCACGCGGCTTGCTGACAGCGCACAGGTGCTGTTGGAAGAGCCTACCATTGTTGCCATTGAAGTGGATGACCAGAAAATGGTGGCGGCTGGTCTCGAAGCGCGTGACATGTTTGGCCGTGTTCCTGAGAATATCGAAGTGGCTCGTCCATTACGAAATGGCGTGATCGCTGATTATGAAATTACTGAAACCCTGCTTGCATATTTGCTCCAGCGTGTAAGCGGTTCCATGAGGATCTTTCGCCCGCGCGTGATGATCTCCGTCCCATATGGCGTGACCAGTGTGGAACGTCGGGCAGTCTATGAAGCTGTGATGGAAGCGGGGAGCCGCGAGGCCTTCTTGATCCAACAACCTCTGGCTGCTGCAATTGGTATCGATCTCCCAATCAATTCACCTTCTGGAAATATGATCATTTGTCTTGGCGGTGGTTGTACAGAAGCGGCCGTGATGGCCATGTATGGCATCGTCGCTGCTGACACCCTGCGTGCTGGCGGCATGGATCTGGATGACGCCATTGTCAACTATGTGCGCCGAAAATACGGTGTCATTATCGGGCAGGCAACTGCTGAGCAGTTGAAGATCCGCATTGGCGCTGCCATTCCTCAAGATATTGAAAATAGTATGGAAGTTCAAGGACAAGATCAGGTGACTGGCCTGCCTCGTCCCGTTACTTTGACGACTGGTGAAATTGTCGAAGCCCTGCAGGACCCGTTAAAACAGATCGTGGAGACAGGCCGCAAAGTGCTGGAAAAGACTCCGCCAGAATTGGTTTCAGATATTATTGATCGTGGCGTGGCTTTGTGCGGTGGTGGGGCATTGTTGCGCGGCATCGACAAACTATTGACGAAATCACTCGGCATTCCTGCCTATCTTGTAGACAATCCGTTGACTTGTGTTGTTCAAGGGGCTGCAAAAGGTTTCAGCATGTTGAATGTGATCCGCAGAAATTTGCCGCAAGTGTAGAAAATATAAATAGGACTCGCCCGCGAAAGATAATTTTGCGGGCGAGTTTGTTTTTAAGCAAAGTTGTAGTGCATGTAAAGTTTAGAGAAATATTCTCTTATTTTGGTTTCCAGCCTGCATAAACAGCAAAACGGAACCATTGGAAGTAAGTATCCACCCGTTCAAACCCGATTTCACGCAACCAGCTAATTTGATCGGACAGGGTTGCACAGCGGTCAAATAACATACGTTCCTGCGCCGCGCGGATTTCGTCTTCGGAACTGCCAAGGGCTCTGGCGCCGTTTAAGTGCATGTCGTCGTTAAGTTTCTCATGCCACTTACTGGAGCCCAGTATCTGCTCTGCGTTGATGAAGATTCCTCCTGGTGCGAGGGACTCGTAGATACGTGAGAACAGATTTTGTTTTTCTTCATCATGCAGATGATGAATGGCAACCGCAGAGATGATCGCGTCGAACTTTCCCGCTGGGAGCGGATCGGTGAATTTTTGAATATGCAGGGTCGGTTTATATTTTGCAAGCCGTGTCTCAGCTTTAGCAAGCATTTCAGGTGATTCATCTAGCAGGGATAAGGCAGCTGGATGAATTTTTTGTGCGACGAACTCACTTAATAATCCTGTCCCCGCGCCAATATCCATCACGGATGGGGAGGTTTTTTTGATGGTGGCTGCCGCCAGATCTGCAGCCGTGGAGTAGAATGCGTCAAAGCATGGGATCAGGCGTTTGCGTGAAAGATCGTATTCGGAGGCGTTCCAGATTTTGCTCATGACGGCAGATTGTATCTTCAATTTATTTTTTTGGAAACATTCAGTAGCTTCAGCATCAGGGAAGGTTATTGCTTCTTGAACAGGAGCAGGCTCGGCTGAGTCTGAAGCGTGTGCGAGTCTAAATGGGAGAACTGGCTTGGAGTGAGATTCTTTTCCTTGAGCAGAACCGTCGCATAGTTTTGCAAAAAAAGAAATATAAAAAAGACCCGCCGCGAAAAAATCGGGCGGGCCTTGTCTCGTATATTTTTTTCTTCTACAAATAATAGGTCATTCTCTGCAGGTGCGTGGCGGGGTCAATATATTGAACCTTCACATTATTTGGCACATTCAAACTGATCGGAGCATAATTGAGAATTGCTCTTACGCCAGCCTGTATCAGTTTATCTGCCACGTTTTGTGCAGCAGGGGCGGGCACGGTAAGCATCGCCATTTTTACGCCCATGGTCTTTATCTTTTCGACCATCTGATCGGCATCTTCGATCTTGTATTCGCCGATCATTGTTCCGACCTTTTCCTTGTCATTATCAAAGATCGACACAATGCGAAAACCGCGATTGGTAAATCCCTGATAATTTGCAAGTGCATGGCCCATATCGCCAGCGCCAATCAGAACCACATCCCAAATTCGATCCACTTTGAGAATTCCACGCAGTTTATCGAGCAGAAATTGAATGGAATATCCTGTACCCTGCTTGCCAAATTCGCCGAACTGCGAAATGTCCTTGCGGATCTGCGCAGCCGAAATTCCGACATGCTCACCAAGTTCTTGCGAAGAGGTGGTCTTAAGACCGCTATCTGCCATGCGTTGTAGCGCGCGCAAATATACGGGTAGCCGCCCAATGATGATATCGGGAATTTTTTCAGCGTTCATCTATGCCCTCGCCTTTGTGAAATATGTCCATAACTATACCAAATAATTCGATTTTGTACAATTAGACACAAGTACTTCACAATCAAAGAAGCGGCATATCTGGATGAAATGCCGCTTCTTTCTTAACTGATACTTGATTCAGCTCCCCAAGCCTTTTCCTCAGCGATCTATTTTTGCCAGGATTGCAATTGTTCTGATTTCGGCGCTCCCTTGCGCCCAACAACCTTATACACATTTACAGGCTGGGTCTTGCCTTTGACGGTCACCGCATCTGCAAATTCTGTCTCGAACTCATCTTTCACCTGTTGATAGGTGCTCTCGCTAATGAGAATTGGCCATGCATACGTCTTTGTCAGATCCTGTAGACGGGAGGCCAGGTTGGCATTGTCTCCGATAACCGTGTAATTGATGCGCTGCGCCGAACCGAGCAGACCCACAAATACTTCACCAGAGTTGATGCCAATGCCCATCTCGATCTGGTTGGGGCGACCTTCCTTTTCCCATTGATTTCTGAGCTTTTCCAGCGCTTTGCGCATATCCAATGAGGCGCGTAACGCTCGCGCAGCATGATCCTTGAACGGGACAGGCTCCCCGAAGAAGGCAATGATGGCATCGCCTTCGTACTTGTCTATTGTGCCGCCGTGCTCGTAAATAACATTAGACATGGCTTCGAGGTAGGGATTGAGCAGGGCAACCACATCTTCAGGGGCTAGTTTCTCTGAAAGAGTGGTGAACCCGCGAATATCCGAAAAGATGATGCTCACATCGGAACGTTTGTTGAGCGAATTCAGATCCTGCGTATCCATCATCTGGTCCACCATTTCTGGGGAGATGAATCTACTGAACAGACTTCGCACGCGGCGTTTCTCCAATTCTTGTGAAACAGCCTGCTCAAGGGTGGGGAGTACCACCCCAAGAAATAGCATGATCTCTGGCGCCACAGTCGGGATAAAGATTCGTTGAGTAATAAATACAACCAACCCGACGATCAAATATCCAGTCATAACTGCAACCATGGTGATCACAGTTGTGGAGGGTCTTTTGATGCTCGAAATACCTGCTGCAATGATCGCGGCCACGATCGTGATCAGTAGGGTCACCCAGGGAGGAGTCTCGCGCAGGTAGGCACCATTCAGGATGGTATCAATTGTGCTTGCAACGATTTCCACGCCAGCGGTTGGCTTTTGAGCCGAAAAAGGTGTTGGATAGATATCCTGTAGGGTTAGGGTCGTGGCGCCGATCAAAACGATCTTGCCTCGGAACGCGTCAGGGTCTTGTTCAAGTGTGATGCCATCATGAACATTTGCGGCGGAGTAGGTGGTGTAGGTCTCTGCTGGCCCTGAAAAATTGACAAACATTCGTCCATTCTGCAATGGGACAGTTTGCTCATTAAATTCAAGGGAAGTATCAGTTGGGTTTGAGGGTTTGTCCACGCCCAGATACAGGCTGGCAATGTCAAATGCCCAATGATAAATGAGCCTGTCGTTGTACTCATCAAATGCCTGCACACTTCGCACGATCGCGTCTTCGTCACGTTTTACGGCCGATGTTCCAGTACCATCAAGCGCTGACCGAAAAGGTGCGATCGGTTGGGCGTATGTGTAAACGATTTGTCCATCTGTATTTGTGGTGAACAGTTGCACAACCGATACAGCTGCGTTTGCTTCTTCCAGTGCTTTTGCAAGCGCTTTATCGTTTGCAGGGTCTTCGTCCTGCTCGGATAAAATGATATCCATGCCGACGACTTTTCCGCCGCCTTTGTTGATCTGATCAACGATCTCGGCGAAATAGGAGCGCGGCCAGGGCCATTGATATCCCGTCCAGGTGAAGGAGAAATCGTCAACGGCAACGATCACAATATCTTGTGATGGTTCCTGGGTTCCGCGCGTGCGCATGATCAGGTCTCGCACGGTGTATTCGGTACGCTCAATCGGCGTGGTGACGTTGGGGAGCAAAGCCAGAAATTGAATTAATAAAAGTATGCTGGCCGTTCCAATTAGTAAAATTGCCCGTAAATTTAAGCGATTTTTGAATGAGTTCATTAATGCAAAACCTTTTTATTAATAGCAGGAAAGGGGGTAAAGACAGCAGTAGTAATCCTGTGCCTGTGGATCGCAAGCTGCTGGATCCTGTTCTTCTTCTTGTTTTGGTTTTTCAGGCTCCCATTTTGAATCTGGTTTATCGAATGTAGCGGGTTCCGTGGAGCAGATTTCGCTGCCGTCATTTCCGAAGGCCGTTACGCTCCAGCTATATTCACCTGCATTAGGCAATATTTCGATATATTTTTCCATGCTGGTTTCTGCTGTCTCGAATGCAACCGTATTTCCATTGCGGTCTGTAAAAGTGAGCACATAGCTTTGGGCGCCGCTTTGTTCCTCCCATTGAAAGTTGACCAGTCCCTGGAATGGCAGGCCTGAACCAGCAGGCGGCTCGATGATGTCAAAACATGCATCGGATGAACCTGCGGGAGGGAGTGCCGATTCAATCGCAGGTGTGGATGTTGCAGTAGCTGTCGGAGGAACAGCCAGGGCGGTTACTGTTGCCATGGCTTGATCGAAAAGCTCCTTTGCCTCAGGGTTTTCATTGAGCCATTCTTCGAAATCTTCTGGGGTCATATCTTCCACGCCCGGGATCGTCCAATTGCCAGTTTCAGGATCCTGATGAAAGAGGATGGTCTTTTGTCCCTGGGTGAAATTTACTGTTCCAGCGGGATTTGTTGCAGAACACTGTCCTTCAAGACAGGTGACGTATACATCATTGGTAAGCGGATCAACTTCAACTTTCATATAGGAGCCACGCACAGACGCCACACCCGAGGGGGTTTCCACATCTGTACTGCCGCCGTTTAAGATAATGAATATTTTACCGACTTCAAGTTTTATATTGGTGGCGAGACTGCCATCAACCTCTTCATTTGAAACCAGTGTAAAAATAGATGATGGGGCCACTCGAATAATGGTTCCAGTGGAAAGGTCCAGGCGTACGCGGCCATCATCACCAGTTTGCAGGTTTCCATTCAGGCCAAGCGTGGTACTGGAACTGGCTGGCTCGTATGTTTCTGAACCAGCCTGCTTAATGTCCACTTTGCCCTTCAGCTCGCTCAGCGCTGCTGATAAATTGGAAGGC
>JAVBXV010000006.1 GCA_030824405.1 Anaerolineales bacterium
TTATATGCGGATTGTTCAGACCATGTTTGGTCTTGCATCGAATGCAGGGCAACCACCCAGAGTTCTGAGCGGGTTGCCCTGCATATTTTTTGATGATCGAAGTGAAATTATTTTGCTGTGATTTGTTTTTCGTCCAGTGCGCGGAAGCGGTGGATGAAGTATACGGCCAGCCCGACGAGTACGATGGCGTTGGCTTGATGCAGGAGGGCGATGACGATGTTTACGTAGGAGAGAATGGTGAGGACTCCGAGGGTGATCTGCAAAGCGACAACGCCGATCAGCCATTTGAGTCCGTTTTGAATATCGGCGGGATAGTTTTGCTTTTTGACGATGTAATAGACTACGGGAACGATGATGATGCCCAACCATGCAAACCAACGATGGATAAAGACGATCGTTTGCGGGGATTCGAAAATGTTGATCCATGCGGCGAATAGATTGGGGGGAATCAATTTTCCGAGCATGAGCGGCCAGGTGTCTGAAACGTGACCTGCTTTGAGGCCCGCCGTGAAGCCGCCGTAAGTGAGTTGAATGATGAGGATGAAAAATGCGCCCAAGGATAGTTTGGAGGGCAGTGACCATTTTGCTTTTTTGGCTGGGTTGAGGAAACCGTATTTGTGCCCAAAGGCTGTCCATAAGGCCAGGCCGAAGAGGGTGAGTGCCAGAAGCAAATGGATGGTCAGGTTGAAGTGACTTACGGCTGGACGGTCAACGAGGCCGCTGGCAACCATGATCCAGCCTGCGAAGGCTTGAGAGATGAAGAGCATGCCCATCAGGAAGTAGACGCCAAACTCTTTAAGCGGGATGATCTTTTTGAAGAGGAAATAAAATACTGGGAGCGCGTATACGAGGCCTGCCAAACGGGCTATGTTGCGATGGAACCATTCCATGTAAAAGATGAATTTATAACCTTCAAGGGTCATTCCAGAGTTTATTTCTTTGTATTCCGGGGTTTCCTGATATTTGGCGAATTCATCCTGCCAGCCTTGTTCTCCAGAGGGGGGCATGGCCCCGCTGATGGGATTCCATTCCACGATGGATAAGCCAGAGCGTGTAAGGCGAACAAAGCCCCCAAACACAACGAGAAACGCCACGACGAAGGCGAAAAAGTACAGCCATTTCATCACGGCGTTGTTTTGTGAAGCACTGCTATTTTGTATCATGTTGTTTCTCCGTTAGTGAAATCGCTCGGATTATAGCATGTGGACGATTTCACTTGTGAAGACCATATTTGCGTTGAAAATGTCTCGAAACGGGAGCAGGCTGAGGGTTAAGGAGGAAGCGTTAAAAACAAATGCCTGTCGTTTTGACAGGCATTTGTTTTTTTATCCAGTTTGTAACTGTAGTAGTAGTTGACGATAGTCTTCCACGTTGGGCGGGTTCATTAGCACGATCTGGTTGATGACTTCCATTGCGGCTGGTTTGTTGCCTTCCTGCACGAGGACTTCTCCGAGGGCATCCAACAAGGTGATGGCTTCGTCCATGCGGCCTGCGTGGTGGAGTTGGGCGGCGAGGGTGCGTTTTAGCAGGGGCTGGTCGTCGTGTTCTTTTACCAGTTCGTCAAGGAAGGTAAGGGCGAGATCTGTCTTGCGCTGGTTTTCAAGATAGGTAATGAAGTTTTCAAGCTCGCCCATGGCTTTGTCTGGCTGGCCCATGCGCAGGTTGAGATCGACAAGTTGTTTGCGGGTGCCGGCGTCTTCCGGGGCGATCGTGCGGATCTGTTCGTAGACTCGGACTGCCTGCTTCCAGTCCAGGCGCTGCAGGTCAATATCTGCCATACGTTGGAGGATGTGAGCATTCCAATCACGGCCCGCATTTCCCTGCTGCACCACACGCAAAGCGGTGGTGTATGTTTTACGCGCCATATCAAGGTCTGCGAGGCGGTAGTAGATGCCTGCCAGTTCAAGATATTCATGGATGGCGTCATCTGTCTGGCCGCGCGCCACGAGTTGATCGATCAAGCGGTTGCGTGCGTAGATGTCCAATGGTGCAAGCTGGATGATACGACGCAATAGTTTGATGGCTTGTGCTACTTCGCCGCGGACACTATATGAGTGTGCCACTACGCTAAATTTGGCAATGGCATCTACTGAGCGGCCTTCCTGCACGAGCAAATCTCCCATTAGGGTGTGGAGGGGCAGGTAGGTGGGGGCATGTTGTACGGCATCGTAGGCTTCATCCATGGCGGAGCGTAGGCTTCCCATGCGTGCCAGTTGGTTGACGCGATTCATCGATTCGAGAACCGAACTGGATTGTGCTTCCAGAATGACATCTGCAAGCGGGGTGGTGACATCGCCATCCTGCTTGGGCATTTGCTCGCGTGTTTTGTGCAGTTGTTCGCGCCAGTCTGGGCGCATGAGTAGGCCTTGAATATTCTCGCAAATTTTCTTGAAGGCTTTTTCGTCCTTCTTGCTTTCGTAGCCTTCGATCAGGGGTTCGTAACTTTGGCGTATCTCATCCGCTTTTTCTACGGGTGCGGTCGTTGAATCTGCTAGTTTGAGCGCTTCAAGATATTCAATGGCGGCTTCTTTGTACTGTGATTTCTTT
>JAVBXV010000005.1 GCA_030824405.1 Anaerolineales bacterium
GAAGGGTGCAGGATAGCGTTGTGTGATGAAACATCATTTGTGACAAAATTGTGAATGAAACGCTTGTTGAGAGCCCGCAGTGTTGCCATATCTGTTTCGGTAGATGTCATGAAATTTCTCCTTGAAACGTTAAGGTGTGTGCAGATTCGTATTCTACATCGAAAAACGGTCTTTTAATTTCGCCTGAAGGCAAACGCTCAACCGTTTGCGTTACCCAAGTGGGCGGGCATAGACTCTACTTGCGGGCATTATAAACTCAAATCTTCCGCCACCAGTGAGCGATCGCTTGCGGAGCAAGGGGCTGGAGTTTCAAATGCCAGTACATTTGCAATCTCAGTATTTAAAACCTGTCAGCCACAATTGACAGGTTGTCTTGTAAAATCAATCAAAGGGAAAAACAACAATGAATCACCCCCTCCGTCCTAGCGGACACCTCCCCCATTCGGAGATCACGAATGAGGGAGGAAAAGCAGCGCACATCATGGATACTAATTTTTTTATAACAGGCAATTTTTTTCTCCCCCAATTGCGTTCTTCAATTGGGGGACGTGTACCCGAAGCGTAGCGAGTGGTAGATGTCCCGCTCTTTGGGACAGAGGGGGTCTAATTGCGCAAACGTACCACTCCCAAAGTCTTTGCAAACGCAAAAGAATTACGCCGCAACCTGACACCTGCCGAGATCAAACTCAAGACACACTTACGCGCTCACCGAATGGCAGATATTCACTTCCGCTCGCAACACGCCATTGGACATTACGTTGTGGATTTCTGCGCACCACGCAAAAAAATCATCATCGAATTAGACGGAAGCCAGCACCTGGAGCAGGAAGCATACGACCAAGAGCGGACAGCCTTCCTCGAATCAAAAGGCTATCGAGTGCTAAGGTTCTGGAATCATGAAGTGATGAATGATATTGAATCCGTGCTTGGAGTGATTTGGGATGTGCTGAAATAGCCTTTCTGCGAATTCCCCCGTGGACTTGCCAGAATCAAAAGAGACAGTCACCTTAATGGTGACTGTCTCTTTTATCTTGTAGGAATTGACTCTGGCATGGACTCTGCTTGCGAGCAGAAAAAACTCGAAGCCAGAAAAATATTTTCCGTAATACCACAGAATTCCCAGCGCCCAGTGCTACTTTGTTGGGTGCTGTTTTACCTATTTGTATGTTCTTAATAAGATAGCTACTCTTTCGTGTTGTTCCAAGTGTCTGTAAAAATTTGAAGAAACAAATCACCGCCGTTATATATATCTATTTCAAATCTCATTGTTTCTCCCGATTTGCCCTTGACAACGAAAATGTCGCCTTGCATATTGTCGTAAGAATGTTGAATATCTTCAATTTCTTTTAGGTACATGGCTGATATTTGTCCATTCTGACGATCAATAATTCTCTTGTCCGTTAGTATTATCAACTCTTCACCAGTCAATGTGATAGTGCCATCGTAGTAAGCCAACATTGTTTCATCTGAATCAAGTATTTTGTTGGCTTCGATGTAATCAAGCGCATACTGTTCAAAATTGTTTTGTAGACGTACCCCTCCTTCACCTCCAAGGCTGTTTACAAACCAAAGGTAACTTCCAATACAAATTACAATGGAAAGAATAAAAATTACTCCGCAACTCAAAAAACCTACGAGAAGATAGATTAATTTCGATTGTTTCTTCTTTTTTGTGTTTTCGTTTACTTCTATCACTCAAATCCTCCAACATAATAATTGATGTTCGATACTTTTGACCAAGCAGCTAACTGTTTCCACCCGCGGACTGTAACCCTGGCATGGACTCTGCTTGAGAGCAGAAAAAACTCGAAGTCAAAATACTCCCAATGCCAAGTCTTCCCTTTTTGGAGAAGATGTCCAAAGGACAGAAGAGATCCCCAGCGTTCAATTCACGTTTTGTTGGATGGCTTGACGTAAAAGAGTGAATAAGTCTACCAGATATGCATATATCATCTTAAGGATGCCAATCGTCAATTGCCGTGATAGCACGCTCAATAGATTCTAATCCTTTCGAGGTCGAGCCCTGTACGAATCCTTCAATGAAGGGAGTGAAGTCATAGGAAGCAGGCTTGCGTATTAACTCTCCTGACGCGAAGTACGCGCGGCCTAAATAAGTAAGTTCTTGAATAGACGAGTAGGCGGCTGAAACAGCGTTCAATAGGTCGAGACTTTGAAGCAATTGCAATCTGCCACTCAACTTGAAAGATTGCCAAGCGTCATCTCGAAGTCGCGTAGCAAGTTCAAGAGCCGCGAACAAGTGAATATTTTGCCCTCGGATGTAACTTAACTTGTCCTGGGCGGCGACAAGTTCCTTCCGAAGGAGCGCAAGAAGCTTAGCTGTATCTTCTCTTTGGGTACGCGCCTCTTTCATATGTTCCTGATGCTCGGTTAGCCTGGATAGCCATAGGGCGACTGGAATGCCAATTATCACGCCTACAAACGTTGCGAGCAAATTGGAGAGAAAATCTTTTAGAAAAGAATAATCAAAGATGCACATGATTTGACAACCTGTGATGTTTAGTTAAGATCGGACGATCAATAG
>JAVBXV010000412.1 GCA_030824405.1 Anaerolineales bacterium
CTCCTCCAAACGCGTGGACGAGATGTACGCCGAACTCTACACCCGTTCCTTCAATTTTGAAGTTGCCGCACTGCGCTATTTCAACGTCTACGGCCCGCGCCAGAGACCTGATTCGATGTACGCTGCCGCCGTGCCGATCTTCATCCGCCGCATGTTGGATAACAAACCCATCACTGTCTATGGCGATGGCGGCCAGACCCGTGATCTGGTCAATGTCAAAGATGTAGTACAAGCCAACTTGCTTGCCTCCCAGCATCCCGCGGCGCCCGGACAGATATTCAACGTCTGCACGGGCGTTGAAACCCGTCTGCTTGACCTGCTCGATATTCTCTACGAAGTATTTCCGAATGCTCCCAAACATGTCCATGCCGCGCCGCGTGCAGGCGACATTTATCGTTCGATCGGCACGCCGAAGAAGGCGAAAGATGTGCTTGGCTTCAACCCTGCGGTCACGCTGGCTGAGGGTGTCAAGGAAGCTGTCGAAGAAATGCGCACCGCATAACTTCCATTATGTCCTCCCGTACTCACGTTCGTAATCGTTTTGTGCTGCTTGGCGACCTGGCTCTCATCATCGTTTCGGTGTTGGGCAGTTTTGCCTTGCGCCTGAATGTGACCCAGCTTCCATATTATTTCCCCGCCGCGGTATTTATGTGCGTGGTGGCGTTGATCATAAAAGTCCCTGTTTATTTTTCGTTTGGTTTATATCGCCGCCTGTGGATGTACGCCAGCACGAATGAATTACGCCTCATCACGTTTGCAGTCACCACCGCCTCGGTCTTGACCTCAGGCGTGATGATCTTGTTCATCAGCCTCGGCTGGATCCAACCTGGCATGCCGCGCTCCGCGCTTGGCATTGACTGGCTTATTTCGCTGATCTTGATTGGCGGTTCCCGTTTTGCATTGCGCATTCTTGCAGAGCAATCTTCTGCGCGGCGAGATGGCAAAGCCAAACGCACGCTCATCATTGGCGCGGGGGATGCGGGTGCGTTGGTGGTGCGTGAATTGCAGAAATCCTCTCCATTGAATCTCGTTCCCATTGGCTTCCTCGATGATGACCCCGCCAAACAGAATCACCAAATTTACGGTGTCTCTGTCATCGGCAAAGTGGACAAGATCGCCACGGTGTTGGAAAACCAACAGGTGGATGAAGTTGTGATCGCCATTCCATCTGCGCCAGGGAAGATCATTCGCCTCGTTAATGATGCCTGCCGTCAAAAGGGAATTCCCTCGCGCACCATGCCGGGCATTTATGAATTGCTCGGCGGCAAGGTCAGCGTCAATCGTTTGCGCGAAGTGGATATCACCGATCTTTTGCGCCGCGAACCTGTCAAGATCGATGACCATTTAGTGGGCGCGATCATCAAAGATAAACGCGTGCTGGTCACAGGTGCGGGCGGTTCCATTGGGCGCGAGATCTGCCGTCAGGTGGCACGCTGGAATCCGAGCGAATTGGTTTTGCTTGGACATGGCGAGAACAGCATCTTTGAATCATTGCTTGAACTTACTGAAAATTTTCCCTCTCTTTTAATTCACCCCGTCATCGCCGATGTGCGTGACGCGGATCGTATTCAAGAGATGTTCAAACTGCATCAGCCGCAGGTGGTCTTTCATGCGGCTGCGCACAAACATGTCCCATTGATGGAAGCAAATGTCGAAGAGGCGATCACGAACAATGTCCTCGGCACAAGAAATATCGTTAATGCGGCGAACAATTTCGAGGTGGCGAAGCTCGTTCTCATCTCCACTGATAAAGCGGTTCGCCCCGTCAGCGTGATGGGCGCAACAAAACGCCTCGCCGAAATGACCGTCCTCGATGGCGCACATCGCAGCGGGCACGCCTACTCTGTGGTGCGTTTCGGAAATGTGCTTGGCAGCCGCGGCAGTGTCGTTCCGCTTTTCAAAAATCAAATTGCGCGCGGCGGACCCGTCACAGTGACGCACCCTGAAATGTATCGTTATTTTATGACCATCCCCGAAGCGGTTCACCTTGTGCTGCAAGCCGCAGCAATGGGGCAGGGCGGCGAAGTGTTCATGCTCAACATGGGCGAACAGGTTCGCATCCTTGATCTTGCTGAAGACCTGATCAAACTCTCTGGTCTTGAGCCGCATCGCGATGTTGAAATCACATTCACGGGTATTCGCCCTGGCGAAAAATTACGCGAAGACCTTTGGGAAGACGGCGTGCAATTCGAGCCCACTCAACATTCTGAAATTTATCGCGCCGCCGAAGAAGAAAAAGTGGATGGCGCTGAACTTGCGCGCGTCACTGAAAAACTTGCACGTTTTGCGCTGCACTCCGAAACCGAAAACGTGATCAACATGCTCAATGAATTTCTTCCCTCGGGCGCCGTGCGTTCCACCCCGCCGCCCGATATCGACATGACGGCCGTGGTTTGATGGTCGAGTAGCCGAGCATATCGAGACCCCATGCCCCAAGTTTCCCTCGCCGATTGGAATCAATTTATCAAGAATCATCCCGAAGCCCATTTATTACAGATGGGCGAATGGGGCGAACTAAAAAATGACTTTGGATGGAAGCCCATACGCCTTATCCTTAACAACGAAGTGGGCGCACAGATCCTCTTCCGCCGCCTGCCTTTGGGCCTGACTCTCGGCTACATGCCAAAGCCAGTGTTTAGCGGTCAGTGGTCAGCCGTCAGCGATCAGTTTTGGAAAGAAGTTGACTCTGTTTGTAAACAGAATCGCGCCGTCTTCCTCAAAATAGAACCCGATGTCTGGACAGAAGAATTCATCATTCATCATTCCTCATTTGTCCTCTCACCTCACAACATTCAACCGCCCCGCACCATCACTATTTCCATCAAGGAAGAGGATGAGCAAATTCTGGCGCGCATGAAACCAAAGTGCCGCTACAACATTCGCCTCGCTGAGAAAAAAGGGATCACCATCCGCGCATGGGACGATATCTCTGCCTTCCATGAAATGATGACCGTCACAGGCGGGCGCGATAATTTTGGCGTTCACTCGAGGGAATATTATCAACGTGCCTATGAATTGTTCCACTCAAAGGGGACATGTGAATTGCTCGTCGCAGAATTTGAAGGTAAGCCACTGGCTGCGTTGATGGTCTTTGCCAACGGCAAACGCGCCTGGTATGTCTACGGCGCATCCAACGATCAGGAACGTAACCGCATGCCAACGTATCTCTTGCAGTGGGAAGCCATTCGCTGGGCAAAGGTACGCGGATGTGAAGAATACGATCTCTGGGGCGTCCCTGACGAGAACGAAGAAACACTCGAAGCTCAATTCGAATCCCGCCACGATGGGCTCTGGGGAGTCTACCGTTTCAAGCGCGGATTTGGCGGCATGGTCAAACGCGCCGCGCAAGCCGTGGACAGAGTCTACAATCCGCTCTTGTATTGGGCATATCTGAAATTTATCGGGAATCGGGCCTAGTGGAAAATCATAGTTGGAATTCGATCATTTCCAAACTTCCCAACCCTCACTTCCTCCAATCTCATGAATGGGGACAGGTGAAGGCGAAATATGGTTGGGTTCCCTATTATGTTGTCTGGGGCGGGAGTGGTGAGTTTCATGTTGTGGAAGATTCCATAGCTCTTTCTTCTTTCAACTTTCCTATTACTGCGGCGGTGCTCATCCTCAAGCGCACCGTCTCCTTTCGTGGGTTTGTCAAAGCGAGTGTGCTGTATGCGCCGAAAGGTCCGCTGTTGGATTGGGATGATGAATCGTTGCGGACGCGTGTGCTGAATGATTTACAGTCTTTTGCGAAAACACAGAAAGCGATCTTCCTGAAAATTGATCCCGATGCCGTGCTGGGGCGCGGAGTCCCTGACAGCGAAGGGGATGTCCTCGATAACAGCGGGCAGGCTCTCAGGTCCGAGTTGAAGCGCAGGGGCTGGGGCTATGCGTCTGACCAGATCCAATTCCAGAATACAGTCCTGATCGATCTGCATCCAACTGAAGAAGAGATGCTGGCGCGCATGAAACCGAAGACGCGCTACAACGTGCGCCTGGCTGAGAAAAAAGGCGTGACCGTGCGCGTTGGCGTTGTGGATGATCTGCCGATGCTTTATAAAATGTACGCGGAGACCTCTGTGCGCGATGGCTTTGTGATCCGCGATGAAGAATATTATTTGACGGTCTGGAAGTTGTTCATGCAAAGCGGACAGCCTTCTGCGATTCCCTTGATCGCCGAAGTGGACGGTGAACCTGTTGCGGCGATATTTTTATTTATGTTTGGCGGACGCGCATATTATGTCTATGGCATGTCGCGTAGTGCGCACCGCGAAAAAATGCCAACCTATCTTTTGCAATGGGATGCGATCAAGCGTGTGAAGGCGGCTGATTGCGCGGCGTATGATCTGTGGGGCGCGCCCGATGTGTTCGATGAAAGTGATTCGATGTGGGGTGTCTACCGTTTCAAGGAGGGCTTGGGCGGGGAAGTGGTGCGGACGCTGGGCGCGTATGATTTTGCGCCGAATAAAATTTTCTACAAACTGTATTCAGAAGTGATGCCGCGTGTGTTGGATTTTATGCGCTCGCGTGGAAGAGAACGAACAAAACAGGCTTTGGACTAGATGACACGCCTGAGAGAATTTGTGGATAAAAGGAATCATATGAAAAACATTCCCCGTCTTAACTTTGCACATCTTCCCACGCACGTTGAAGAATTACCCAGATTAACTACCCTGCTTAATGGCCCGCGTATTCTTGTCAAACGTGACGATCAAACAGGGCTGGCCTTTGGCGGAAACAAAACCCGCAAACTGGAATTTTTGATCGCAGAAGCACAGGAACAAGGTGCTGATTTGCTCATCTCAGGCGGTGCACTTCAATCCAATCACTGCCGCCAGACGGCTGCTGCCGCAGCTCGTTATGGCTTTGATTGCACACTGGTGTTGACAGGGGATGCGCCCAGCCAACCATCTGCAAACCTGCTGCTTGACCAAATGTTCGGCGCGGAAATTGTCACTGTGGCAGACCGCAAAGATCGCGACCGCATTTTGCAGAAAACATTTGACAACGCACTCAAAGCTGACAGAAAACCCTACCTCGTGCCATACGGTGGATCAAGCCCCACGGGCGCAATGGGCTACGCCTTTGCCATGCAGGAATTTATTAATCAGCATTTCAAAGTGGACTGGATCGTCTTTGGCACGTCTTCAGGCGGAACGCATGCGGGTCTTGTTTTGGGACAGCGTGTGTTTGGTTTCAAAGGCAAGGTGCTGGGCATCAGCATTGATGAGCCAGAAGCACAGCTCAAGGCGCATGTCTCCGCGTTGGCATCCCAAGCCAGTGAAAAACTTGGCGAAAGAATTAATTTCACACCCGATGATGTACTTGCGAATGAAGAATATTGTCAGGCGGGCTATGGCGTTTTTGGGGAAGGGGAGCGTGAGGCGATCAAACTATTTGCCAGCAACGAAGGTTTATTGCTCGACCCCGTCTACACGGGCCGCGCCGCCGCAGGCATGATCGATCTCATCCGCAAAGGATTCTTCAAGAAGAACGAAACCGTCTTATTCTGGCATACAGGCGGCCAGCCCGCTCTCTTCGCGGATAAATATTCTCAAGACCTTTTGTAACTCAGATCATCAAAAAAAGAGACTTCAAGAATTTCTTGAAGTCTCTTTTGCTTTTTATTCCAAACATGTCCTCGTTAAACTACTGCCCGTGTCTACATCACAGCCGTCAGAATTGATACTCTCGCGCAGGTAATCATCGTACAACCTGCTCAGCGTCACCAACTCCCAATTATTTTCCTTCAACCACGGGAACGCCTGCACGCTGGAGTTGTAATCCTGTGTGCGAATGTGCATTTGCACAATGTCGCCGCCTTTTCCTTTTTGGATGGCAGGCACAACCGTCTCGGGTTCGCCGCCGCCGCCAATTGAAAATAACGCCGCCACCAATCCGCGTTCCTGACAAAGCACATCCAATGTGTAGCTGATCACATCATAGGTGGGGCGCACAAAACGCACATTGTATGTTGTGCCCAATACCTGATTCAACGTATCGCTCCACTTATCAAAATCCATCAACACCGCGGCAGGAGACATCACCCCAATGTTGACATGGTCAAACGTGTGATAGCCGATCTCGTGTCCCTTGCCCACGAGGCGTTTCCAGATGCCAGGGTCTTGTTGTTCAAGGTCCACTATCTTCGAGCCCACGGGAAAAAACGTCACTTTGAAATCTGGAAATTCATCCAGTAAAACTTCCAGGCTTTGCATGCGATACAACAAATAACAATCATCGTATGTGAAAGCCATCGTTTTATATTTTCGGCTTCCATTCCAGATCAACGGCGCAGTGAAATTAGCTTCCTGCGGCAGCGGCAAAAATGTATTCGCCGAAATTCCAAGCAGGGCAGCGCCGCCAAGTTTTAGAAAATCTCTGCGTGAAAGTTTAGTCATTCTTGATCCAGTATTTTCTTCCAAGCGTCACGACCGCGATCCCAACCCAGGCGATGTTCAAGCCCGCGGATGGATACGCCCTCAAATAGAACGTGTTGATGATCAACAGCGTGCCCGCGATGACATTCAATCCCTGATACCACCACGAATCACCCTCCACTTTTTTGGCAGAGATCAATCCATAAGCGATCAGATACAGAATGGTGCCCGCCCAGCCGAGGATGTCGATAATATTTCTTTCCATTATTCGATGACCTGCACGCTCATGCCCCGCTCGAGCCTGCCACTGTTCAAGGGAATGACGTTCATCCCAAACATGACTCCATCACCCTGCTTGCGATAGGTGTTCAACACTTTCAACGGCTCTTTGCTTTTCTCAAGAGTTTCCTTGTCGATTGTGGTCACCACGCAGCGTGGACATGGTTTCACGAGCGCCATCTCAATATCACCGATCTTGATGCGCTTCCAGGTGTCTTCCGTGAACGCGTCACAGCCTTTGACGACAATGTTCGGGCGGAATCGATTCATCGGCAGTGGTGCATCCAGCTTCGAGTTTAAGTCCAGAAGCGATTCTTCGGAGATGATCAAGATCGGGTAGCCGTCTGCAAATCCAGTGTGGTCATCTGCGTTGATCGCAAAGTCTGGGTTGAGCGTGCGCTTGAACCCATCCGCAATGTGGACGAGGCGTACCGAAGTGCCGAGCCAGTCTGAAAGCCATTGCGCAGATTCGTCACCCTGGTCAATGGCATGCACGCCCTTGGCGCGCCAAATGTTGACTGGCCAGACGTCGCCAGTTTTTCGAACATTGAAATGAATGGAATCAAAATCGGGCGCGGAGAGTGTGACTGATTCGTTTTTCAGGGTGGGAGTGATCAGCGCAAGTTTGGGATATTCACGCTGCGTGAGAAATTCGCCTTCGGGTGTGACGACCATCATGCGGCGGTCATCTTCGAGGCCCATGCGTTCCACATTGGATTCGGCGATTTCGAATCCGCGGCAGGCTTTGATCGGATAATAAATAAGATTGGAAAGTTGTATCATGGGTGTATTTTTATAAACCTTCGGTCACGATCATGTTCGATCGTGTGGTGGCGTGGCGCATTTTTTTGATTTCGCTATATTCAGGAGAGTTGAGCCAGGCTTTTGCCTGCTCGCTGGTTTCAAATTGCAAGATCACCAAACGGCTTGGTGACCAATCGCCTTCGAGGGTCTCGGTCTTTCCGCCGCGCGCAATGTATTTTCCGCCGTACAACGCTATTGCGGCGGGAGATAACTTTTTATATTCTTCATATCCAGCGGGGTCGTGTACTTCTATATCTATGATCACAAATGCAGTCATTTGAACTCCTTATGAATTAAAACAATCTTCCCGAAAATATCAATAAACCAAGCGCGATCAGGTGGAAGGTGATCAGGATCGAAAGAGCACGCCAGAAATAACCGCTGTCATTGAGCAGACGGTTGCCTTTGTATTTTTTATCGAGCCAGGTGGTGACGATCAATAGGAAGGCGTGATAGAAACCGTAGACAATGTAGTGCCAGTCTGTGCCGTGCCAGAAACCCATCAACCCCATGTTGAGGAGGTAGCCGACGTACGAAGCGGTCTGGCTGCTCTTGAACCATTTCCCTTTGATGGCGGCGAAGATGAAGCGGTTATAAATATGATCGCGGAACCAGGACGACAGGCTCATGTGCCAGCGATTCCAAAAATCACGGATGTCGCGCGAGAGGAAAGGCAGGTTGAAATTTTCAGGGGTGCGAATGCCGAAGAGATAACTGAACCCGATCGCGAACGCGCTGTAGCCTGCAAAGTCAAAAAATAAATAGAATGTGTACGCGTACATGTATGAGACGGTGGCAAGCAGCCCTGTGGCATCTACTAGTGGATCGATCCAGTATTGTTTGATCAACGCGGCCAGCAGGAACTTATAAAGAAAGCCTGTGAAGATGCGATGGATACCGCCATCGATATCTTGAATGACCTGTTCGCTAGTTCGTTCGCGAACCCAATCTTCAGAGAAGCGGCGGTAGCGGTCGATCGGGCCAGAAGAGATAGTGGGGAAGAACAGCAAAAAGGTCAGGTATTGAAGCGGTTTGACTTCCTTGATCAGCGCATCTTGAATGCCGAGCAGCACGTCCACGCTGCGGAAGGTGATGTAGGATAATCCCAAAAAGACGAACGGATATTCAAATTGAAAAATAGGCGCGAGCTTCGCAACGAGCAGGGGCGCGATCCCAAAAAAAATGGCCAGATAAAACGCGAAACGATTTGCGCCGCGTTTGCGAATGGACAGAAAAATAATTGCAACGATCCATTGTAGGACCGCGTACCCGATGACCAGCACAATGCCTGAAACGGGTGCGGCATCTTCACTGCTTGCACCCGTATATTGAACGACCAGCATCAACGCGGTTGCGATCACCAGCCATATTTTCCAGAAACGTTTGAAAAAGCCAGTTACCAGCGCGGGCAGAATGGCATACAGTGAAATGCCAAAATATAAAAAGTCAGTATATGGGATCATTGAATGGTCTCGGCCAGTTTTTTGCGATCCACTTTGCCGTTGGTGGTGGTGGGGAATTCAGCCAGAAAAACAAATTTGCGCGGCACCATGTAATCGGGCACGCGTTCGCTGAGTTGTCGTTTCATTTCACGCATCACTTCAAAATCTGATTTTTCTGATTTGCTTTTCAAGATCATGAACGCCACTAGATAATCGGCGCGTTCATTTTTCATGGCAGGGATCACAACCGCATCCTGCACATTCGTGAGCGCGTGCAAATTGGATTCGATGTCGCCGATCTCAATTCGATAGCCATGCAGTTTGATCTGAAAATCCATGCGGCCCTCGAAGAACAACAGCCCGTCCTGAACCCGTCCCCAATCGCCAGTGTGATAGGCGCGCTGATTATTTAATTCGAAGAAGGCGCGCGCGGTCAGGTCTGGCCGATGGATATATCCCACGCTGACGTTGGGCCCTGCGATAATGATCTCGCCTCTTTCCCCGTCCGCAACTGGATTCGCCTTCTCATCATGTACCACAACCTGAGTCCCTGGCTTGGGACGCCCCACTGGTAATGGACTGTATTTCGCGACCACTTCTTCCGTGATCTGTATGGACGTGGTTGCCACTGTTGCTTCGGTGGGGCCGTAGGTGTTCCATACTTTTGCATTTGGAAAACGCTTGAGCAAATTTGCGGCCACATCAGGAGCTAGCGTCTCGCCGCAGAACCAGAACGTGTGTACGTTGGGGAGCATTTCCTGATTGAAGCTGTGCTCCATCAAACACATGCGCGCGAAAGAAGGCGTGGACACCCAAAACGAGACATCCGATTTGGCGAGAGTTTTATATAAAACTTTTTGCTCGGCGATCTCATCCTTGTTGATGCTGAAGAGCGTGCCGCCGCTGGCGAGGCTGGCGTATAAGTCCATCACCGAGAGATCAAAGGAGAAGGGCGCCTGATTGAGGAAAATTTCATTCCCTTCTTTGAATCCCTGTTCTGTTGTGACCCACTCGACGAAATTTTCCAAACATCCGCGCGTGATGGTGACGCCTTTGGGATTGCCCGTGCTCCCCGAAGTGAAAATGATATACCAGGGATCATTCAATGCAGGTTTATGGATCGTGAATTTGTTTTCGCTATCGTCTGAAATGATCTCGCGAATCTGTTCAGGGGTTAATGTCAAAGATGATCTCGCGGTCTCGATGACCACTTCCACGCGTTGACTGGGTAGTGACGTGTCCAATGGAATATACGGATGCCCTGATTTAATGCACCCGAGAAAACCAACCAGCATTTCAATTTCCTTGTGACCCAATATCACAATGGGGGAGCCATCACTCGGCAGCGTGGACGATAAATACGCGGCCAGTTTGTTTGAGCGGCTGGTCAACTCACGATAGGTAATGCTGTGCGCGCCGCTGACATGCGCAGCGCGTTCAGGATACACTTCACTCCAGCGATCAATTTGTTCGATCAATTCCATGGGTTAGAAACCTTGATATACAAAATCTGGCGAGGTGAGATTGCCCTTGCCATACATAACCACCAGCCCTGCGAGGATCGCGAAATAATAGATGGACAGCAGCAGGACGCGTCCCCACGGGTTACGGTAAAGTGCCGTGAAAAATTCCATCAAGCGTCTGATTGACATAGATCCATCCTTTGCGGCTGGTGTGTGAAGCCAGGTCCATGCTGAAATAGGGTATCGTGCCGTATTCGTGCAGGTCAATGATCGGCAGGCCGTACGGCTCCACCACGTCATGAAGTTTTTCGTAGTAAGTATTCTGCGCTTCTTCAGAGACACCGATCGTCTCCCAAAGCGGAACATTCATCGGCGCGCTCATTACGATCACGTCTGCATCCAATTCATGCAGCACCTGCAGCGCGATCTCAATGTCATCCCATTCTTTTGCGATCAACACATCATCAATGAACTCTGTATCTTTGGAACCAGGCGCCACAGGGTTTTGGAACAACTCTTTGATCTTCGGCCATTGACTATCGTCCACGCCAAAGGAGTTGCTGGCTGTGCTCTCGATCTGCTCCTGCTCAGCAATGGGGACGAGTGCCTCCCAGTCAATTTCTGCAGGTTGGCGGGTGATCGTTGTGTTCTCTGAAGAAAGATGGCGAATGAAATCAACTGTTGCGTAATGATCCTGCAAACGGACGATCTCAATTTGCAGCCTGCCAAGCGGCCAGGAAAGATAATAGATGATCTGATTCGAGAGCGAATTCTCTGCCAGGTTTTCAAGTGTGAATTTTAGAAAGGGTTTGTCTTGCAAAGACTCGGGAAAATTCAGCATGCGTTTTGCGGTATGGATCTTGATGTCCATGCTGATGTCTGAGCTGAACATCATTTCCAGCGCGTTGAGTTCCGAGAAGTTCGCATCATAGTGACGTGAGTTGACTTCGCCATAAGGAGCCATGGTCATGATCGCGGGACCCAGCGCCAGCACAATTCTTTTGCCGCGCAAGTCATCTCCCAGCCCTGCGAATTTTTGCGCGAGCGTCAACGCCGAGCCGCCTTTGGTGGCTACGTTGAAAACCATGAAGCCCGTTGGATATGTTTTGAAAAAACGATTGGCTTGATATTTGGTGTCGAGCAAAACCAGTTCAGATGCCCCGTAAATTAAAAGCAGGTCATCCTGCTTCAAGGCCACACGTTCGAGCGCGCTGCCATTGCTGATCTCTGAATGATCCACCGTGGCAACCGCATGAACATATTTTTGTTCGAACATTCCTGCGTAAATCGTGAATGCCACAGCCGCCATCACAGACGCAAAAAGAGCCACAACGGCTGCGGCGATGTGCGGCGCTTGCTTCATCCCTGTTTTATTCTTTCTTCGAAATAGTCAATGATCTTCTGCGGCGTGGCCCACATTTCGCGTTCGATCTCGCCAGGAGAAAGGTCGAGGCCGAAATCTTCTGACAGTGCAATGACCAACTCCACAGAGGCAAGTGAATCGAGTAATTTATCCCCAAAGAGATCGATGTTTAAATCCTTACGAACCTGGTCGGTGCCAGTATATTTTTCGAGTTCTTTTAATACGGTTTCAGAGACAGACATTGCATGATCCTGTTCAGTTTATAAATTCCGCAGGATTATACCATCTAACTTTTTGCAGATTTTTCATGCCACGCCGCCTGAAATTTCATGCGCACATCCACTGCCACCGCGCCTTTGCCCAGCACACGCAGCGGGTTGATCTCCATTTCTTCGATCTCTTCATGCTCAACGGCAAGCTGTGATAATTTGACCAAAACATCGATGACAGATTCCTCATCAACAGGCGGGATGTTACGGAAACCTTTTAGTTTTCTGCCAGCCCATGTTTTGCGCATCATTTCCCGTGCCTGAGCCTGATTCAGCGGTGCTAGGGCAAATGCCACATCTTTGAGTCCTTCCACTTCCACGCCGCCTGAGCCGAACATCATCAACGCTCCAAACTGTGCATCGCGCACCATGCCGATAATCACTTCCTGCCCATTTGCAATTTGACGTTGAAGATGAACTCCCTCGATCTTCGCCTGTGGCATGGCCTTACTGACCCGCTCAATCATTGTCGTGTAGCCACTTAGCAGGGACGCGGTATCTGTGATATTCAACAGCACACCACCCACGTCAGATTTGTGTGAAATATCTATTGATGCGATTTTCATCACAACAGGGAAGCCAAGTTCGCTTGCGATCGCGACTGCTTCATTTACATTGCGTGCCAGTTTGATCGGTGCAGTAGGGATGCCGTATGAAGCAACCAACTCATCAGCCGAATCAACGATGGGCGATGGATGATCGACGGTATTGTCTATGGTCAATTGTCCATCGTCCAACCCTTCAAGATATTCTGCACGCCTTACCAATGCTCCCAATGCGGATGCCGCGCGTTCAGGGAATGGGTAGGTTGGGACATGTGCGCGTTGAAATACTTTGTTGGCTTCTTCCACCAGTGTGGAGCCCATCAATGCGATCACGACAGGCTTTATTCTGGAACCGCTGTTTGATAGAGTCTCAACGATTTTCTCAGCCACATCTTCTGTTTTGAACATGGGCGGCGGCGGAAGGATCACCAGCACGCCGTCCACATTTTCATCTTGCAATAAAATTTTCAAACAAGCGGCGTAGGCCTCGGGTGATGCGGAGGCGAGCATATCCACGGGGTTGTGGACACTGGCAGAGGGGGGCAGGTAGGAAGATAATTCTTTCAGCGTGGACTCGGTCAATTGAGACAGAAGCAGGCCGTTCGTTTCGAGTGAATCGGCGGCGATTACGCCAGGTCCGCCTGCGTTGGTTAAGATCGCCATGCGTTTCCCGCCTGGTAATGAACAATCCTCCAACGCTTCTGCCCAATCAAACATTTGCTCGGCGGTATCGGCGCGCAGGACGCCCGCTTTATGAAAAGCCGCATCGAACGCGGATTCGGAGCCAGCCAGCGCGCCCGTGTGCGATGCGGCGGCTTTTTGCCCCGCTTCGAAACGCCCGACCTTCAATGCGATGATGGGTTTTTGTTTTGTGACTTCGTTTGCGGCGCGAACAAATTTTTTCCCGTTCGAAATACTTTCCATGTACATCACGATCACACGCGTGTGCGCATTGTTTGCAACTTCGGGCAGCACATCCGTTTCGTTGACATCGGCTTGATTGCCGAGGCTGACGATCTGCGAAAAGCCGAAGCCCTGCCCGCGTGCCCAATCAATGACTGCCGCGCAGAACGCACCCGAATGTGATATGAAACCAATGCCGCCCTGCATGGGCATGGGCGGTTGTAGAAAAGTTGTATCGAGGGGCAGATGGGTATCGAGCGTGCCGATGCAATTGGGCCCCAGTAAACGGACGCCGTGCTTGCGCGCAACGTCTACGCATTGTTGTTCGAGCGCCGCACCTTCTGCACCTACTTCACGAAAGCCCGAGGACATGATGATGGCGGCTTTGATTCCGCGCTTTGCACATTCTTCGATCGTCTGCGGCGTGGACTGGGTTGGCACGATCAGCAGAGCGAGGTCCACGGGGTCGGGCACGTCGCTCAAAGTTGTGTATAGCGGCCGCTCGAACAACTCGCCGCTTTTCTGGCTGACAAAATGGATCGCACCGCGATATCCACTGGCAATGAGATTACGCGCCACGCCATATCCTAATTTTTCTGGCGAGGTGGATGCGCCGATAACCACGACGCCTTTGGGATCGAAGAAGGGTGTAAGGGATAATGACATTGTGGAATTAAACCACATTAAATATATATTCTGCCCTCATTACTCGTAGGGGCGGGGTCTCCCCGCCCCATGTATTGAAACGCATCATCGGGCGCGGAAACCGCGCCCCTACACGTTGGGAGTACAATGATGTAAATTGCAATGATGGAAATGTTGAAAGGTCTATGCACATGATTGGAAATTTGAACAGCGAAAATGATGTGTTAACTGGGGCAAAACAAACCATGATTTCGTGGACGAAAGTTATTGAATCCTACGAAGCGGTTCCTGCCATATACAAGACTTCTTTTGAACCCCAGTCCGCAGATGCACAATTCCCATATACCCTGTTGACGCCTGCGCTAACAAAAGCCAAAGGTAAAACGAGCGAAAAGTTGATCTATGATGCTGATGACGCCATCCATATTTTGGAGTGGAGTGGGGGGCAGGTAATTAAAAAGAGTTATCCATATCAAACCGTCAACACAGTGGAGATGGGTAGTATTCTCTTAAGTTCGTGGCTGACGATCAGCGGCATCACCAGCTCAGGCGCGGCAAGCGTCTCAACGATTGACTTCAACACCGCAACCGCCAGGCACTTTGCTCCCTTCGTGAATAAACTGCGCCCGTCGCTCCAAAGCGTGGACGAAACGCAATTACGGGTTGAAAAAGAAAAGCTTGATTATTTATCGACGCTTAATTTCAAACTGATGAACTTCGGACGAAGCAGCCTCGTCCGCGGGGAAACCATTCTGCAGATCCTTTTGCAGCCCGAGATCAGAAAGCCCATGTTCGCACTGTTGGGGAATATATTTCAAAAGACGATCTCGCCCGCGCATCTTGTTATTCTGACAGATCATGAATTGATCTTGATCCAGGATGTCTTACATGGCAGGAACGCCCGCCAGCCTCAATATGGCGGCATCTGGCACTACATTCCATTGCGCAGTATTCGCTCGTTGACATGTTCTGAAACAGAAAATGACTGGTTGAAGCTCTCGATCACAGTATCTTCCGATAAGGTCATTGAAAAACTATTTGCCGTTTCCAGCAAGCCTGAATTGGAACAACTTTGCGCTCACTTTGGTAAATAATTGAGGATGCCATACCCAATAAAAAAAGTCCCCGAGATTTTTCTCGGGGACTTTGTCTTTTCTCATTGATCATAGGGGCGACCCACCCATCGCCAATAATCGTTTTATCAGGTGGGACAGCTTTGCCCGCACTCACACCTATTGGCACGGACGGGTCTCCCCTACACCATCATTGTTCACCAAAGGTTGTAATAATGCCATCCGTAGGGGCGGGGTCTCCCCGCCCCTTATGTTGAAACGCATCATCAGGTGTGGACACCGTGTCCCCACGCCATCACTCCACGCCTTCCGCCGCTTTCCTTACATCCTTCAAAATCCCATCCTCATCACACTTGACTAACTCATCAAACAACCTCAACACAGACTTAACCACCCCCGCATGTGGAGCGATCTTGCGCGCCTTGCGGAATGTTTCAATAGCATGATCCACCGTAGGGGCGGGGTCTCCCCGCCCTTTGTCATTGATGGGCGCGTCATCGGGCGCGGACACCGTGCCCCTACACCATCATTCCGCGCCTTCCGCCGCTTTCCTCACATCCTTCAAAATCCCATCCTCATCGCACTTGACCAATTCATCGAATAACCTCAGCACGGACTTAACCACCCCCGCATGTGGCGCGATCTTTCTGGCTTGCTTGAATGACTCAATTGCCTGTTGACGATAGACCATTGACGATTGACCATCGTCCACCGTCCGTCGTCCATCGTCGTCGGCGGCGATAGCCGCCCCACACAACGCCAACCCCTTCGCATCCAGCGCGGAAAAATAATCGGGCGTCTTGGCAAGGATTTCGTCCGCCTGCGCAATGGACTTGGTAAAAGCCTCTTGCGCGGTTTCCCTTTCCCCTTGCCGTAAAGCGATGATACCGTGCAGGGCGGTTGCATTGTGATTGTTGTATGGCACATCATATTGAAGCGCGGCTTCGATGGCGGCGCGCGCATTGACCAAATCATTTTGGAAAATATATGCCTCTGCCAGTCCATTACGGGCGTAATTTTGTTCAAGAAGCAACGAAATTTCATCGGCAATTTGAATGGCTTGTTGATAGTTTTCTTTGGCTTTTTGATATTCACCAAGGCTGATAAGAGCATTTCCATTGTTTTGGAAGCTAATCGATTTGCCACTTCGATCTCCAATTTCTTGTTTAATCAAAATTGATTTTTCATAATACTCAATCGCCTTTTTGAAATCTGCAATTTCAGAATAACGATTTCCTAGATTTGACAGAATACTGCTTTCAAGTGTTCGATTTCCAATTTCCTGCGCAATCTTCAAGCCTTCCGATTGGTATTCAATCGCTTTTTGCATATTTCCTAAATCTTTATAAACACTTCCAATGTTGTTAGTATCAATACCTTCACCATTGCGGTCGCCAATTTCATGGTCAATGACTAATGCCTGTTCATAGAATTCGATGGCTTTGCGGGCATCGCCTAAATCCCTGTAAGCGCGCCCAAGATTACCGAGAAAAACGCTTTCGTCACTACGATTTTTGAGTTCACGCGCAGTATCCAGACCTTGTTGATAAAAATCAATCGACTCTTTTACTTTTCCTATCATAGAATGTGAAAAGCCTAAGCCATTCAAATTAACCACGAGCAATTTTTTATCTGTAATGTTATCTTTTAGACTCAAGTGCAAATCAATTAGCAGGCGATGATGTCCCCACAGGAGCAGGTAATCATAATCAAACTCACGCAACACACTACACGCCATATCGTAATCACCTGCTTCACAACGCAATTCAAACTCCGCCAATTGCGCGGCGAGATCATCCAGTTTTTTCCATTCCGCGCGGGGCTTGCGGGCTTGCGCGAAAAAATCCGCGGCACGGTTGAGAAGGTCATGTTGGGTAAAGGCATTTGTTAACCGCGAAGCACGCAAAGAGCGCGAAGATTTAAAAAGAAGATCAAGTTCTTCCTTAGCGTCCTTCGCGGTCTTTGCGGTTAATTCTTCTTGGTTTTCCTTCGTGGTTAAATCTTTTTCAGGAATAATACTGAAAGCATATTCCTTATCCGCAGGATGTAAATAATAACGTCCAGCTTCGCGGCGGGCGAAGTGCATATTCACCAAACGGTTCAGTACCAGAGCGCTGTCAATGCTTGGCAAGTGCGGCTGCAACAGGTAATCAATCGCGGCGGGGCTGACGGGTCGGTTATAGACAGCCAGCGCCTGCATCACTTTTTGCGCGCTCGGGTCAAGGCGGTTAAAGGCTTCGCCCACCAGCTTCTGCACCACTTCATCGGGCAGGCTGATCTCGAGCAGTTCTTCGAGCGTGGTGTAACGGTCAACCGATAGGATGGCATACAACGCTTCCAACGCGCGTGGGTAGCCGCGTGTCTTTTCGCGGGCTTTATTCAGCAACGCATCGGGCGCAGTCTTGAGTCCCACGCGTCCGTCCGCGTCCATTTCACGCAGGACGTTTTCCGCGTAAGGCGATTCGAGTCCTTCATCCAAACTCAGGTGATGCTGCCTGCCTGGCTCGCTGACCGCCAGGTCACGCGGCGCAATACGGGTGGTGATGACCGCTTTCACAGCATGGTGCTGTCCGCCGAGCAGGGCATTCAGCGCGTCGCTCAATTCGCTGTCACGCAGGCTCAGGCTTTCGGGGTCGATCAGGGTTTCAAAGTTATCCAACAGCAGGATCACACGTCCGCTCGGGAAGGCATCCAACAGCGCACGCATTTTATCGCCTGTGGACGTCTGCGGGGTTTTATAGATTCCCTCCAGCCGCTCGGTGTCATCCTTCGGAAGGAGTTTTATCAGATCCGCGAAGACGTTCGCAAAGTTGACCCTGTGACTGCCCGTCTCGCTCAAATAGACGATCCCGTCAACTTTCATCTCGCCGAGGTCATCGGGAAGGTTTCCATTTTCAACACCTTTGAGCAAGCGGCAGATCATGGCAGTTTTGCCAACACCTGCCCGTCCTACAATGGTCATCAAGCGCTGTGAGTCGTTATTGAGGAAGTCCGTGATTTGTTTTGTTTCGATCAACCGATCCTGAAAATAATTCGGCGCGATCCCTGGCGGCGGGTTGATAAAGCGCGTGGATGTTTTTCCCGCCACAGGTTTCTCAGGCTGACGCTCGCGTTCGAGTCCGCTTTGGATGTTATCTTCGGTTCGCTTTTCTGCCGCTTTAGGATTTTTGACTATTTCTTCCTGACGTTTAATTTGTTCGTTCAATTCGTCGAGCTCTGCTTTGATGCGGGGCTTATCTTCGTCTTTTGCACGTCGTAAATCACGATTCGCATCTGCAAAACGATGATTTAATTCATCAAGCAATCCTTCGGGAGAATCAAGATAGGTAAAGTGTTTGCGTAGTTTCGCAATCCCCGCTTCAAAGTTGGAAACGAAGTCAATAAACTGGCGATTCCCCATGCGAAACGGCAATTCAGCTTTTTCATGCAGACGAATGGGAATGACAGGCTTCTTGTATTTCAACGCCCATGTCCATTCTTCCTTGCAGACTGAGCCTTCTGCCGTACTATCTGGCGTCAGTACAAACACGAGATATTTACAATCTCGTATTGCGGCTGGAATTTGCTCGTCCCAGTCTTTGCCAGGTTTCAAGTCGCGTTTGTCGAACCAAACATTGATGAATGGGTGTCCACCTTCTAATTCATCTGAAAGTTTAGTAGCAAAGTCTGCTGCATCTGCATTGGAATAACTGATGAAACAATGTCCGTCGGCCATACTTTCCCTCACTTAAGATTGGGTGACATGCTGCTCTGAAATTTTTCTTGATTATACCCACAATACAAAAGACCCCCGAGAATATTCTCGGAGGCCTACTCTGCTTTAGTACTCCACTGCTCTGGGCAGGGACTTGGCTTCTTCGATCCACTTGCCAACTTGTTCGGTGCTGGGCAGGTCGCGGACCTTTTGCTTTTCTGCGTTCACGGCGCTGAGTTTCTCAACGAGGTTCTCCGCGTTGCGGTTGCCGAGTTCGGCAACTGTGTCCACGCCTGCGGCTTCGAGCAGGTCGGCATATTCTGAGCCGATGCCCTTGATGCGGTACAAATCTGCGCGGTTAACAAATTCGAGCACCTGCTTCTCGGTCAACCCAGTGGCTGAGGCGAGTTCTGCGCGGCCTTTGGGTGAGCCGCCTCTCTTGAGCAGGTCGTCGGTGGTCTGCACGTCTGCGCCCTGGAACTTTGCGGCGTAGGTTGCGCCAATGCCTTCGATGTCTTCGATCTTCATGATGTGAATCTCCTTGAAAGAAATATAGTGATGCTTTCGAAAAAACCAAGGTCTGCATTTTATCATTTGAATACCCAAAGTTTATTGCGAATCAATTACCACTTCTCCCAATGCACGATCTCATCTAATTGTATTCGTCCACCTTTTTTGGGCGGCGCGGATAATTTTTCTTCATCTGCCGCGTACCCAAACGAGAGCGCGATGCGCAAATGCCATTCGGGTGGGAACTGCAAAATTTGGCGTGTCCGCTCAAAGTCGTAGAGAGAAGCGGGGCACGATCCCACACCCAACTCCCAGGCGGCGAGCTGCATAAATGCGGCGGCCTGTCCCGCATCGAACATCGTTTGAAATTTTTCTGCAGGGTCGGGGGTCAAAATCGCAACGCACAACGCCGCGCCTGCGATATGCCCCGCCCATTCGCCGCATTCTGATAAGGCTTTCAAAGTTGGCTTGTCTCGCACTGCAATGAATTGCCAGCCCTGATTATTCTTTGAAGATTGCGATCTGCGTCCCGCGTTGAGGATGGTCTTCGTAACATCATCGGAGATGGGTGTTTCCAAAAACTTTCTCACCGCGCGCTTCGTACGGATTGCATCTGAAACTTTCATGGCTGTACCTCTTTCATTCTTTCATCCGAGTATAATTCACTCAATGAACCCGCAGCAAAATACTTTTCGAAATTACCTGCCTTCCGTGATCGCCCTCTTTCTGGTGGGCTGGGCTGGACTGTTCGTAACACTTTATTTTTCATTGCCTTTCGTCTGGTCACGTTGGGCATTTTTTGTTTTTGCCATCATGGGCCTTACGGGCACGGCATTGCCGATCGTTTATTTTTTGCATCGAAGATTTCCCAGTGACCCGCCCGCAGAATCAAATGTG
Source organism: Anaerolineales bacterium (assembly GCA_030824405.1). Lineage (GTDB taxonomy): Bacteria > Chloroflexota > Anaerolineae > Anaerolineales > Villigracilaceae > Villigracilis. The sequence goes on from JAVBXV010000412.1 coordinate 20,265, forward strand.
ATTGTGCGCCAATCTTTGTGGGTGGGTGTCTATGGCGCAACCCTGGCCTGGCTGCAATTGGGCCGCCTCGTTACCCTCTATG
>JAVBXV010000177.1 GCA_030824405.1 Anaerolineales bacterium
TGAACTGATAATGCGGCTGCCCGCCCTCTTGCACTTCCACTTCGAGTGCGGAATATTTCTTCCCGATCAGGTCTGCAATGCGGTTGGCTTCGGCGTGGGTCATACCTTCGCCATAGAAAAGCGTAACGATCTCATGCTCTTCCGCTTTTGCTTTTGCAAGCAATTCCATCACGCCCTGTTCCACAGTCTCGGCGGAAACCACCAGCTTGCCATCCAGCAAGGCAATGACCTGACCATCCTTTACGGCCACGCCGTCAATTTCAACGGAGCGGATGGCAATGGTGATCTCGCCTGTCTTCACATTGTTCATGGCCTTGATCATTTTTTCAGCAACCGCTTCCACGTCTCCATCAGGGATGAGTGAAAGCATGGCAGCAAGTCCCTGTGGTACGGTGCGGGTCGGTACGACCTGCACGTTTTTCACAGTCACTTCCTTGGCCTGGTTGGCTGCCATCACAATGTTCTTATTGTTTGGCAGAATGATGACTTTATCTGTGGGGAGGTTTTCGAACGAATTCAAAATGTCCTGAGTGGATGGGTTCATGGTCTGCCCGCCTGCCACGATCGCGGCGACGCCAAGGCTTGCAAAAATTTTATTCAAGCCCTGTCCTGGAGAAACCACCACGACAGCAATGTGGCCAGGCTCAACAGGCGCGAACTTAAGCTGTGCCGATTTTTGAATATCATCCATTTGCGCGAGCAGGTTTTCAATGGCAACCTTTGTCACCGTGCCGATGCCCATAATGTAATCAATGGGCACGTACCGATTTTCAGTTGGCACATGGATGTGCATACGATACATCCCTTCGCCTTCGCCCACCTGAATGGACGTTCCCATCTCTTCAAGCTTTCCATAGAAAGTGGGCAGGTCCAGTTCGCCGCCGTGCGGCACAAAGTCCACCACGATCTCGTAATCCTGGCCTTCTTCCACTTCTTCCATGGCGTCCTGCAAATTCATCGCAGACATGGGCTGGATCTGCATCGTTGGCGTTTCCAGTGATTCGCCATACACATGCTTCAACATGCCTTCGAGAATAAAGTACAAACCTTTACCGCCAGAGTCCACCACGCCCGCCTGCTTGAGGACTGGCAACAGATCTGGAGTCTTCTTGACTGCTTCATCTGCCGCCTTGACAGCAACTTCTAAAATATCAAACGCATCCTTCGCGGACCCCAAAGCTGCTTCTGTTGCGAGAGCAATTTCCTTGATGACGGTTAAGATCGTTCCTTCAACAGGTCTGACCACGCCCTTGTAGGCCGTATCGCGCGCTTCAGCAAACGCCTTGACCAGAGTTGCTGCATCAAGGATTGCCTTTTCATGCACGCCACGTGAAAAGCCGCGCAATATCTGGCTGGTGATCACGCCTGAGTTGCCGCGCGCACCCATCAAAGCGCCCTTGGATACAGCCGCGGCCATCTCGCTTAAGTTGTGTGAGCCCATGTCTTTAATTTCAGTCCAGGCGGCGTTCAATGTGAGCACCATGTTCGTGCCCGTGTCGCCATCAGGGACAGGGAACACGTTTAAAGAGTTCACCACCTGTTGGTTGGTGCGCAGCCATGTAACGCCTGCATCGATCAGGCGTTTGAACGACTGACCGTCAATGGGTTTTTTGCGTAGTGTTGCCACACGCGCGGTATCAATAGCCATGAGTCTCTCGTCTCCTAATCGGTATCGCTAATGCGTAGTCCTGCTATGTGGACATTCACTGAGTTGACCTTCAACCCAAGCGCCTTTTCCACATGAAAGCGGACAGTGTTGGCTACGCTCACGGCCACAGAATTAATGCGTGTGCCATACTCAACAATAATATGAATCTCAATATCGATGTTATCGCCGTTATAACGGACGGAGACACCGCGCGCTGGTTCACGCGTAATACTGGCTACGATCCCGTCGGTCAGGTTTTTCGGCGCAAGTCCCACCACGCCATACGATTCCAAAGTGGCATAATACGCAATCGTTGCCACTGCATTTGGCGAGATATGGATCCCGCCCAGAGAAGTAGTTTCTTCGCCCATCGTGTTTTCCTCGTTTACGGGGTCGCGGCCCCAGGGGTTTCTGTCCATCTCTATTTTAACATCTTATCTTGAAGATGGTTGCGTTATATGGTAAAATGCCGTGCTCTCCAAAAGAGGCAACTGGCTCTAAATACCCATTATTCAGGAGCAAGTTGTTGGAATCATTGTTCGGAAAGGATCTATAACATGGCTAAGTGCAATACCTGCGGCAAGACAACTACCTTCGGTCACAACCGTTCTTTTTCCCTTCGCGCAACCAACCGTAAGTTCAAAGCGAACTTGCAGAAGGTGACAGTGATGGAGAAGGGTCGTATGATCAAGAAGACGCTGTGCGCCAAGTGCATTAAGACTCTCGGCAAATCTGCGGCTTAGTTTTTTTTCCACACACATCAAAGGTCACGACTCGCTTTGCGGGCCGTGATTTTTGTTTAACCAGAGGTTTCAGCGCATTCCCGCAAAGCCCGTATTCCCGCCGCTGTACCCTGGGGATGGGTAAATGCGGCATTGCCAGTGACA
>JAVBXV010000333.1 GCA_030824405.1 Anaerolineales bacterium
TCACCACGCAGGGTGTGGGGCGGGCATCTTTCGGGTTGGATAAACCTGGATTGCTTGAGATCAGCGTGACCAGCGAGCCTGCGGTCATCTCTGAAGTTTTGCAATTAGACGTCTCACAGGCAGGCCCAGTGGCCGTTACTGTGGTTGTGCCTGAACTTACCCAGGATAATATCCCCACGCCAGAGACACCCGTGGTGGAAGAGGAAAATGGGTACGTTTCAAAGGGTGGGTATCCGCTCTTCTCTGCATGGATCGTTACGATGCTTTTCATCGCGTTCAGCGTATGGATCGGGTATGGCGCAGGGATTCGGCTTACAAACTCACGCTCCGCGTTGCGTTGGGCTCTGGGTATTTTGCTTGGCGGGTTGCTTTCATATAACTACCTTGCATTCGGTATGTTCGGAGTCCACAACTGGTTGTTGATAAGCGGCTTGGGCGGCGTGCTGTTGATCGTTTTTCTTGGCGAATTGCTTGGGTTTGCCGCAGGTTGGACGTGGTCAAAAAGGTAAAAGTAGTACATACGTCCAAACGTTGGTTTAATAAAGAATGATATGATTTTCTTCAACTTTACAGGATAGGAGAATGCATCATGGCACCGAAGAAACAACAAAAAAAAACACATAAGGAAAAGCAGCCCCCGATCCTTTTTGATAAAACACAGGCGATCATTTCGCAAGTGAACAAACTGTTGGGTGGCACAGTGGTCACTTATTTTAATAATCCGCGCGGCAGTGTTTGTCATGATGATGTGGTGGCGCTGTATGAATTGCTCCAAAAGATCGGCCGCCAGAAAAAAATATATTTGTTCCTTAAATCCAGCGGCGGCAATGGACAGTCTTCTCTGCGGATCGTAAATCTCCTTCGTCAGTATTGTGATGAAGTGGTGGCACTCCTGCCGTTGGAGTGTGCTTCTGCTGCGACAATGATCACACTTGGCGCGGATGAAATTCGCATGGGGCCAATGGCCTATCTCACATCTGTGGATACGTCTCTTACGCATTCGCTTTCCCCGATCGATCGGGACAATGACCGCGTGAGCGTCAGCCTGGATGAATTGAACCGCGTCGTGAAACTGTGGCAGGCTCAAGGGTCAGACAAGAGCGAGAATCCATATCAACAATTATTTCAGCATGTGCATCCCCTTGTCATTGGGGCGGTGGATCGCGCCGAGTCGTTATCCATTATGTTGTGCAAGGAATTGCTTGCCTATCACATCAAAGAGGAAAAGACCGCCGAAAAGATTGCTGCCACTCTGAATTCAAAATATCCTTCGCATGGATATCCCATTTTATTTGAAGAAGCCAAACGTATTGGGCTTAAGGTGAATCGTCTTTCCCCTGAGATCAATTCACTGTTGCTTGAGTTGACTCAGTTGTATAGTGAAATGGGTCAGCGTGCCACCACTGATTTTGACGACACGCATGCACATGGAAATGAGATCATCAACATTTGGGAATCAACAGGTGTGATCGTGTATTACCAGCAGGATAAAGATTGGTTCTATCGCACGGAAGAGCGCCGTTGGATTTCGCTCAACGACAATAGCAGTTGGCGGCGCGTGGCGAAAGTGGGCAGGGGAACCAAGGTGGAAAAGTCGATTTTGCACATCTCCTGAAACCTGTGCAAAACCTGTGCAATCTGTTAGAATCTGAAAGTCAGATTCTGAGAAGATCCGTATCTGAAAAGGTACGGATTTTATTTTGAATAAATCGAAGGTATATATTAAACATGACCACAAAATTTCAACTCAAGTTCAATGAACTCGCACCAGACCTTTCATTGCTCGACACCAATGGGAAGCCCGTTCAACTTTCCTCCCTTTGGAAAGACAAGGTTTTGATATTGGCATTCACCCGCCATTTTGGATGTCCTCAATGTAAAGAGATGATCGATCAATTAATTGATGCGCATCCAGCTTTAACCGAGAAGGGGTTTCGGCTTGCACTTGTCAGCCATTCCACACCTGAAGAGGCCAAAAAATTCTTTGAACAGCGTGCGCCCACAGCAACCTGCCTTGCCGATCCAGGTCGTTCTGCGTATCGCGCGTATGGTTTATATCGTGGCACATTCTGGCAGACTTTGATCTCACCGCGTATCTGGTCTTCCAACAAACGGCTGGAAAAGACCAAGGGGTACAAACCTGAACTTCCACGCCCAGGGCAGGATGCCTACCAAATGTCTGGAACATTCATCATCGGCACAGATGGACGCATTCGTATGCCCTATTATTATGACGACATCGCCGATCATCCACCTGTGGACCTTATTTTGCACGGGGTCATGGGCGCTGATTGGAAGAAACCATTTGACCAGAAGCCACTGGCGTAACCGACTGACTTCCGTATAAAAAACAACAGGATAGAAACGAATGAAAAATTTTGTATTAGCAACATATCTTGCAGTAAAAGAAGTGATCCGCAATCGTGGCCGCTTTTTGTTGGTGGCGATGGTCATTGCGTTGATCACTTTGCTGGTGCTGTTTATTGCGGCATTGGGTGAGGGGCTCTCCAACGCCAACCGTCAATATGTGGCAA
>JAVBXV010000004.1 GCA_030824405.1 Anaerolineales bacterium
AAAGACAGCCAATGGGCGCAGGCATTGGGTCCGTGGGAAAACCCTGTGGAGCACGGCGGCACGCGCATGCAATATGTGCATCTGATCCAAACATATTACAAGGATGAATACGAAACCATCTTTGGCGAGTTGCCAGATTTTTCAGACACAACCCGCTTTCCAGAATCTGCTGGGCCTGTCAGTGACGAGACCGCATCTGCGGCGTGGAATGCGATGACGGAAGAAGATCAAGAAACCGTAACGCAGGTGTACGCCAACATGGGCAAAGCCATCGCCGCATTTGAGCGAACCATCATGCCATCTGAATCACGCTTCGATCAATATGTTGAAGCCATACTTGCGAATGATCATGAAACTGCAGCAACCATTTTGAACGCAAATGAAATTGCGGGCTTAAAACTTTTTATCGGTGATGCAAATTGCACGCGCTGTCATAACGGGCCGTTGCTGACAGATAATGATTTTCACAACACAGGCGTGCCTGCGGCGGCGGGTCTTCCAGAAGACACTGGCCGCGCATTGGGCGCACAACAAGTTCTGGCAGACGAATTCAATTGTCTCAGTCAATACAGTGACGCAAACCCCGATGACTGCAAAGAATTACGTTTCATGCTTTCCGAAGGCGAGTCATTGATGCGCGCGTACAAATCTCCTTCGTTGCGCGATGTTGCAGGCCGCGCGCCGTACATGCACGCGGGTCAATTCGCCACATTGGAAGAAGTGTTACGTCACTATCACAACGCACCTGCATCCCCCAGCGGACACACAGAATTGGAAATGATTCCGATAAACGTGTATCAGCAGGAACAGATCATTGCGTTTCTAAAAGCACTTTCTTCAATCAAATAAGACGTAAAAAGTCCCTGCCAATCGCAGGGACTTTTTACGTCTTATTTTTTCCGCACACTACTTCAACGCAGGTAACACCTTCCCTGTCACTTCGCCAAACCCAACACGGTAACCGTCTCCCTGGCAATAGCCTTTCATTATCACTGTGTCGCCATCCTGCAAGAATTTTCGCGTTTCGCCATCAGGCAGTGCGATGGGTTTTTCACCGCGCCAAGTCAACTCAAGCATCGAGCCATAGCTATCTTCGGTGGGGCCGCTGATCGTGCCTGTACCACACATGTCACCTGTCCGCATGTTGCAGCCTGTCACAGTGTGATGCGCGAGCATCTGCTCCATGCTCCAGTAAAGATGCTTCATGTTCGAGCGGCTGATAATTTGCGGCGCGCTCATCGTTGCGCTTTGCAGAGTCACTTCCAGATTGATATCAAGTCCATTTGCAGAATCAACTGTCAGGTATGAAAGAGGCGCTGGCTCCTGCTTCGGCGCATCCACGCGGAAGGGTTCGAGTGCATCCATTGTCACCACCCAGGGCGAGATCGATGTTGCAAAATTTTTCGCAAGGAACGGACCAAGCGGTTGATACTCCCAGGCCTGAATATCGCGCGCGCTCCAATCGTTGAGCAAGACCATGCCGAAAATATGTTCGTACGCATTTTCGATCGAGATCGGTTCGCCCAAATTATTTCCAGTGCCAATAAAAAATCCCAGCTCCAATTCAAAATCCAGCGAACGCGATGCAATAAATTCAGGCACGCCATTGGCCGCCACCTGCCCGCGCGGACGGATCACGTCTGCACCTGAGGGCACGATCGAACTCGCGCGACCATGATAACCAACAGGCAGATGCAGCCAATTGGGCATGAGCGCGTTTTCCTTGCCGCGAAACATAATGCCAACATTCGTGGCATGCTCACGCGACGCATAAAAATCTGTGTAATCGCCGATGGCAACAGGCAAATGCATTTGGACTTCTTCGACTGGAACCATCACGCGCGAATGCAGCGCTTCATTCTTTAATGGAGAGTTGTCACTGCTTAACAAACCGATCAAACTCTGACGCACTTCCCGCCAGACCTCACGCCCCGCGGACATGAATTGATTCAAAGTTGAATCAGCAAAAAAACCATATTGTTTTTCAAACATTTTTTCTTCATCAAGCATAGCCAGATCAACAACCCATTCACCGATACGCACGCCCACCCTCGCATGCGGATTCGCCTGCGTTGAAAAAATTCCATACGGCAGGTTCTGAATGGGAAAATCTGATTCTGGATGTACTTCGATAAATGATTTGAGAGGCATGTATATTCCTTTTTGAGCGGTGAGAATTTATTTACTACTTCATAAGCCCGATCGAGCGCAGATCTTCGCGCGGCTCATCAAAACTGCAGCTGCCAAATGAAACGATTTGATGGCGGGCATCCGCGACCTCCGTAGTGACTATACGCAAGTCACTCCATGTAAAGCCTGCTTCATCAAATATAAAATTAGCGGGGTCTTCATCTTCAAGAACAGCCTGTATCTGTTCAACAGATACATTTTTTACCACGGCCAATACGCCCGCGCAAAACACATTCAAGAAACCGTGCATTTTCGTTTGCACACTTTCGTTGTAATGCCGCACGGGATGATGCAGCCCCGCAGTGGCTTTGATCGGCACGCCCGCATCT
>JAVBXV010000144.1 GCA_030824405.1 Anaerolineales bacterium
CAACCCCAGAAACCCCTTCCCCCACAGCCTCCCTCAGCGTGGACAAGGTCACCCTGCCGATCGACACGTCACTGGTGGCATTGGCCGAGATCGTGGAAGATACGCCTGTGCCAGAATACTCCGCCCCTGTAGTTGAGGAAGGTGGACAGCAAGCGCCTGCCTATGGCGGGAACAAATACATTCTGGTCGACATCTCAGAACAGCACATGTATGTATATGAAGGCGAGACCCTGGTCTATAGCTTCGTCTCCTCTACAGGCATGTACAACGCCACCCGCGTGGGCACATTCAGCGTACTGGACAAAATCCCCAGCGCCTATGGCGCAACTTGGGATATCTGGATGCCCAACTGGCTTGGCATTTATTGGGCAGGCAGTCTGGAGAACGGAATCCACGCACTGCCGATCCTGCCAAATGGCGCGCAGTTATGGGCAGGCTATCTCGGCACGCCGATCTCGTATGGATGTGTTGTGCTGGGTGCATACGAGTCACAGTTATTGTATGATTGGGCTGAGGTTGGAACACCCGTTGAAATTCAGTGGTAACAACCGAATCTTCCCGCGCGTCTTAGGTTTATAATCTGTATATATTTTTTTAGTCGTGTTTATTCGTATTTTTACAGCTTTGCCAAAGGTGACCCATGAACAACGTAGACAAATTACCAAAAGCGAGAACTGATTCAGGAAGCAAGAATCAGGCACACAGCGTTGTAAGAAGCGAAAGCGGGAAAAGCTCAAAGAAGAACAGTTTTCTATTTCCCACCATCTTAATCGTAACGGGATGCGTTGTCTTTTTATTCGCAGCCTGGTCGGCGGTTCGGTCGCCTGCATTTGCATCCATCTTGAAAATTCCATCCAGCACAGCCGCAGTTCAGACAGTGCCCATAAAATCATTTGCACAGGTTGAGATTGCAAAGCCAGCCAAGGTTGCGCAAGCGCTTTCCGTCCCAGCAACAGTGACCGCGATTCCAACAACCATTCCAACAGATATTCCCGTAACCGAACCTGAGCAGGCGTTCGGTGCCCCCACAGTTGCGTCCACCCTTGAGGCGCTAGTTCTGCCAACAGATACGCCGCAGGTTGTTGTGTCACAGCCTGAAACGAACAGCGGCGCGGTTGCAGTTGCACAGATCGTGCAGGATACTCCCACGGCTGAATACACAGTCCCAACGGTTGCGCCTTATATTCCTGCACAGGCTTCAGGCAACGGCGGCGTGCATTGGATCGATGTAGACCTTTCAGATCAGCGCATGTATGCGTATGAAGGCGACACGCTCGTAAATTCCTTTATTGTTTCCACGGGCACATGGCAGACCCCAACCGTGACTGGCGAATTCAAAGTTTGGATCAAACTGCGTTCTTCCGATATGTCTGGCCCTGGATATTACCTGCCCGATGTTCCTTTCGTGATGTATTTTTATAAAGACTATGGCATTCACGGCACCTACTGGCACAACAATTTTGGCACACCCATGAGTCATGGATGCGTCAACCTCACCATTGCAGACGCCGAGTGGATCTATAATTTTTCATCCGTTGGAACCGTGGTGAATGTGCATTATTAGTTGATGAAGCAGCAGAATTTATCACGCAGAGAATTTATAAAATTGAGCGGGTTGGGGCTGGCTGGTTTGCTCCTGCCCCCGCTCAATTTTCATTTTGACGATCCCTTCGCCTCACAGCAGGGACGCGTCACTTCACGCATCGCGTGGATGTATGACCAACCCTCTGCGCAAGCCACACAAATAAAAATATGTCATCGCGATATGCTGGTCAATATCACCAACACCGCCATCAGCGATGACGACACTTCACACAACCGCGTCTGGTACGAGATCGGCACAAACGGAGTACGGGAAGGCTTTCTGTATTCTGGAAACATTCAACCTGTAAAAACCATTCTTAACACACCTCCTAAAGAAATAATCATTCCGTCTGTCGGCTTGCTGGCAGAGGTCAGCGTTCCATTTACAGACGCGCACGAAGAAGCGAACAAAACATCCAAAGTGGCCTACCGCATGTATTTCGAAACCATCCACTGGATCACCGCCATCACCACCAATGAAGAAGGACAGGTCTGGTATCAGATCCGTGATGATAAATGGAACAAGTTATATTATGCGCGCGCCGACCACATTCGCATCATGAGCGAAGACGAACTTGCACCCATCTCCCCCACTGTGCCAAACAGATCCAAAAAAATTCTTGTGCAGCTTGAAAAACAATTGGTCACCGCCTATGAAGACGGCCTGCCCGTCTTCGCCGCATCTGCATCCACGGGCGGCATTTATCGCGTGGGCACATACACAACGCCAAAAGGCAACTTCACCACCGATTACAAACGTCCCTCGCGCCACATGGCCGCAGGCGATATCGCAGCCAGCGGCTTCGACCTGCCCGGCGTGCCATGGGTGCAATACATAACCGAAAGTGGGATATCCTTCCACGGCACCTACTGGCATAATGATTTTGGCCGTCCGCGTTCACACGGCTGTATCAACCTTTCCTGTTCCGCCGCCA
>JAVBXV010000231.1 GCA_030824405.1 Anaerolineales bacterium
GTCCAAGCGAAAGGGCGAACCCAAGCGCGGAGATGACAATTCCCCAGCGCAGCAGGCCTTTGCCGCCAGTTTTATTTTCAGAACGGGTTAATCCTTTTTCTGCGAGGGCGATGGTTTCCCTGTAGTTCATGTAGCGCAGAAAGGCGAGAAAGCCGAAGATGATGGCAAGTGTGGCGACAACGCCGAGGCAGGGGAAGAGATCGTTCATGGATGATCCTTGTGGTGATGGTGAGAATAAAAAAATAACAGGGCGTGGAGAAAATCCACGCCCTGTTATTTTACTTGATGGCGGTGATGTTGATGCCGCCGCTGTTGGTGATGACCGTGAGCAGGTCGCCGCCGCCGTTCATTTTTCCAACTTGATGGCTTTCATCAGAACTTCCATCCAGTGTAACTGTGAGCGGAATATCTGAACTGATGCCGCCGAAATCTGTTTTGAGATCCACGTTCAGTTTTGAATCTGCGGGTAGTTCCAGGTTGATCTCGCCGAAATCAGATTGGACACTGTGCGGGCCTTCGCCAAGTGATCCGCTGAATTCAATCGTTCCGCTGTTCGTTTTGATATCCAGCGTGAGTGACTGTGCGTTTTCGATCTTGATATTACCGAAATCGGTGGTTGCTTTGAGCTTGTTTTTGGCGCCGTCTACAGTGACGGTTCCGCTGTTGGTGTGCAGGTCGTAGGAACCTGCGAAGGTTTTTGCCAGTTCGATATCGCCGAAATCGTTTTCAATTTTCAATTCATCGCGTACGTTCACTTTGGTGATGGACACCTTGCCGCTGTTGCTCTGGATCGTGAGTATTGCGGCTGAACCGTTTTCGTAGGTGGTGTCGCCAAAATCATCATCTGTGCTCAATGTGCCTGTGGCACGGACATCGTTCAGCACGATGGCTCCGCTGTTTGAATCGATGGTGATATCTGCGCCGCTGGCTTTTTCGAGAGTCACTTTGCCAAAGCCAGAATACAGGTCAATGTTTTCGCTGCCCGCCTTGATGGCGCTGGCTTGCACTTCGCCGCTATCATTGTTGACAGAGAGAGCGCCTTCAATGTTTTCAACGCTCACATCGCCAAAGTCGTTGGAAACAGTAACGCTGCCTTTGATGTTCGCGACGGCCATATCACCGAAGCTGGTCTCAACATCTACAGTGGTTTCATTGGGGACAGTGATGACGAAATCGACAGTATTAATATTGTTGCGGAAATTCACAGACTTGGGCAGTTCGTATTTGATATTAATGACGCCGCCAGTTTGTTCGATGGTGTATTGGATGCTTTTCACTTCTTCATCTGCGCGGGCCTGGGTGGAGTCGTAGGCGGTCTTGACGACCTCGACCTGCACGGTGTCTACGTCTGCGCCTGTGACGGTGACTTCACCTGCGGCGTTATCTACATTCAGGGTAAGTGGTTTTTCTGCATCCACCTTGAGGGTCTTGCTTTCCTCCAGCGTTGAAGAAATATTTCGTACATCGAACGGACTGTTGGCGGGGAAGCTGTTATTAATGGTGAAGAAAACCACCGCGCCGATCCCAGCCAAAAGCAGCAATAAAGCCGCGACTAATAAAGTGATTACTACAGGTCTTTTCATTTTTGTTCTCCTTGGTTTATTATGGTCTCACTACGTTTGACAGGCGAGTTGCGAAAAAGTTTCAAAATGGTCCATCGTCCATGGTCTACCGTCAAATTGAAACTTTTTCCCACTTTCCCTGTCTAACCCTGTAGAGAACCCATGGCAGACACCGAAACCACCCTCATCCAGCGCGCGCAGAAAGGCGATCACGATGCTTTTGCCGCGCTTGTGGATGAACATCAACGCTATGTTTACAACCTTGCCCTGCGCGTCGTCAAAGATGAGAACGAAGCGCTCGATCTGGCGCAGGAAACCTTCGTGCGCGCCTGGACGGCTTTGCCCAATTTCAAAGGCCAATCCCAATTTCGCACGTGGCTGTATCGCATCGTCACCAATCTGTGCTACAACCGCCTGCCCAATTTGCGCCGTTCCTTAAATGATCTGGGCGATGACGTTCTGGAAAATATTCCCGAAACCGACTCAGGCTTTGACAACCCCGCCCGTGAATTTGAATCTAATGAAACCAGAAGCTATTTACAGCAGGCCATCGAAGCCCTGGATGAAAACTACCGCCTGCTGATCACACTGCGTTACCAAAACGAACTCTCCTACGAAGAGATCTCCTCGACTCTCAACCTGCCGCTTGGCACGGTGAAAACTGGCATTTTCCGCGCGAAGGCACAACTGCGAAACGCGCTCGCAAATTTGGAGGACTCATGGATCACCGCTTAACTTCCGAAGAAGACGCGATCATCGAAGATGCGCTCAAGAATATTCCACTGGCGCCCATGCCGCGCAGTATTACCGTCAATGTGATGGTGCGCATTCAAAAAGATGCGCGCCCCAAACTGTTCACGTGGAATGATCTTGCGCTGAGTCTCGTCATTGCGTTAAGTATCGGCGCGTTATTCTTTACTGTGCAAAATCTGCCGCCAGTGCTGCTGGC
>JAVBXV010000152.1 GCA_030824405.1 Anaerolineales bacterium
GTGAAATGATTATCGGTTATCTTGTGCCGCATCGTTGTGAGAATCCGTCGCTGGGCACTTGCGCAAAATGTGGACGCGGCTTTTGTGATGAGCATACCAATCAAACAAAGGATGGGCGTGTTTGTCTGGCTTGCCAGCAGGGGCTTGAGATGCCCGTTGCTTTGCCGATCGCGGCGGCGTTATTTACGCCAGGTGATCTTGATACTTTTGGCCGCACGAGCATGCTCAATAACGCGGACGATGACAGCGGGGAAATGTTTTCAGATCTGAGTTGATCTTTCACTGCACAGGACGCGAGGTATACATTTCGTGTCCTGTGTTTTTTAGTACGGCCCAACCATATCCCATATCTTTTTATTTTCAACAATAAAATCATCACAGCGCTGACACGGTTTCAATGAAGGCGGGTGCATTCTCTGGCGCACTGCCTGATAGGCCGCGCCTTCCCAGATTTTCTTGAACGATTGTTTGCGGATATCACCCAGCGGGGGAATTTGTTCGCGCGTCATACAGCAGACATAGACGAAGCCGTTGAAGTCGATCAGGCTGTGCGTCCACGGCGCGAAGCAGGGACGTTTGCTGTAGTAGCCGAATGCGTAACGGCCAGCGCGTCCCAACAGGATCTCAGACTCGTCTCTGCCAAATGGGAAGGCATCTTCGTCTGCGATATTGATTCCCAACTCTTGCGCGCGTTTCTCGATATGCGGCGCGATCTCTTCATTGAATAGTGCAATGTCTTTCTTGCGCATGGACAGGTGCTCGCCGCAATGATCGTCCACAGGGATCAGGTTGATACCGTCTGCGCCGAGTTCGTGCGCAAGATCTGGCAGGCTGGCGAGACTGAAGTAATTATCGCGGCTGACCACCGTATTAATGCGGACGGTCAATTTGCCTTTGTGTGCATATTTATTGAATAATGAAACAGCCTTGCTGGTGAGCTTAAACGAACCTTCCACGCCGCGCACTTTTTCATGGATCTTTTTTATCGGTGAATCAATGGAAACATTCACGCCGCGCAAGCCTGCTTCGATCAGGGCTTTTGCTTTTTCCTTGGTGACTAAAGTTCCATTGGTGGTCATGGTGACGCGCATCCCCAGGCCTGTGGCATGTGCCACCAACTCTGGCATTTGCGGGCGCAGCATCGGTTCGCCGCCAGAAAAGTGGATCTTCTTTGTGCCGAGTTCAGCCAGATCGGAGAGCGTTTCTTTGAATCGCTCCATGGAAATGGGCGCTTCGCGGGTTTCACGCCAATGTTTGCACATTCCGCATTTGAGATTGCACCCGTAGTTGACCTTGATCTTCACATACAGCGGTTTATACGCGCGGGCATTCAGCACCGCTTTTTGGAAGTCATCTTTTTCGTTGGAGATGGTCTCAAGACTATACATGGCTAAGATATTTCTCTCAGAATGGAATGGTAAAAACGTTGTCCAATTGTACACCCGCGAGAAGGGATAAAAATACAGCACCTGTCTGGGTTGGGAGACAGGTGCTGTATTTTTATTGGAAAGTCAATCTTGATAATAAATAATCAAGGCTTATTTTCCATTTATTTTATCTTCAATTTGCTTGTAAACATCTCGACCTTTTGTGTCTCGTTTTACTGCAAACAGGAATAAACCTTTTCCTTTGCTTTTCTTTTCCCATAGTTCGCCAATATTGGTTTTTTCTTTGGAATCATCATTGGTTTCGTATGGCTTGCCTTTGTATTCGACAACTAAAGTGCGGCCATCATTCAGCAGGGCTACAAAATCAGGATAAAAATAATCGGTGGCGGTTGGAAGCCTGAAAGAGTTTCCTGATTTTGAAATGTTTCTTACCCAACAACGAACAGACATGTTTCTGTCAATCGCCTGGGCACATTCAAATTCTTCGCCTTCTGATTCCAATTCTCCAACAAGCGGATAATAATTTTTGTTCCAATTATATCTGCCCTTGTAATGCCAGTGCGCGGGATATTGGAATGGGTCAGTTGGATACGCAAAGCCATCTTCATAATTTGTTTCAACGGCGGCTTTTGCTCCGAACAATCTTGCTTGATACCCTTTTGCAATCGCATCATCATAATAGGATTTTATTTTGTCGCGTAATTGCTTTTCAAGAATATATCGGGCGCGGACAAGGTCGGAGAGCGGAATATTTCGTTTTTCAATTAGGAAAGAAAGTGTCTTTCGCAAGTGCTCCAGTAAAACTTCCTGCCTCAAATAAGGCGGGCGGATTTTTCTTTCCAAATCCTGGCTTAATTGATTGACTGTCCAGTTTGTGGGTGCGTCGCTTAGATCAAAGAGCGTTTCGCTTCCCAAAAATTTTGTTGTAAGATGTTTGCCTTGAACGTCGATCAACCATTGATTCGATTCTTCTTTTATCGAAAAATCGGCTTCGGTTAATTCGGCTGGATACTTCAATAAATCCCAGTCTCGCGGGTCTAGAAACCAGTCTTTGCTTGCAACTTCCCATTGACCATCCACGAACATGCATAATTGAGGGACTTCAAATTTTTCGCCGC